>OMPX01000193.1 GCA_900313115.1 uncultured bacterium | reverse complement strand
TTTTTTATTTCGTGCCTTTGCATTAAATACGCCTCGCAATAAACGGCACCGTGCTCACTCCCGTCGGAAGCCGTCACTTCCGCCGAGTCGTGTTTCACCTCTCAATAAAAAAAGACAGAGACAAGCTCTGTCCTTTTTTATTTCGTGCCTTTGCTCGGCTACTACTTAATTTCAACTGAAGCACCAGCTTCTTCTAATTTCTTCTTAAGTTCTTCAGCTTCAGGCTTTTTCAAACCTTCTTTGATAGGTTTTGGAGCGTTGTCAACTAAATCTTTAGCTTCTTTTAAGCCAAGACCTGTGATTTCTCTAACTTGCTTAAGAACAGCAATCTTGTTAGCACCTGCAGATGCTAAAACTAATGTTACTTCAGCATCAGCATCGTCAGCTGCAGGAGCTGCACCGCCAGCTGCAGGAGCTGCTGCTACTGCAACAGGAGCTGCTGCAGATACGCCAAATTTTTCTTCCATAGCTTTTACTAATTCAGAAGCTTCTAATAAAGTTAAGCTTTCGATTTCTGATAAAATTGATTCTACACTCATGATTTTCTCCTTTTATTATTTTTTATTGTTTTCCACTTTACGTGCATATTGCACATTTTAACTTCGTAATACTATTACGCAGTTTTTTGATCTCTAACAGCTGCCATAGCTCTTGTAAGTTGTGACATAACAGCATTGATAGAGTTTGCGATACCTGATGCAGGTGAATTGATACAACCAAGCATTTTTGCATATATTTCTGCCTTTGATGGTAGAGTAGCCAATGCTTTAGCTTCATCAGCCGACAAGAATTTGCCGTCTAATGCTGCACCTTTGATTTCGCCTTTTTTAGTTTCTTTTATGAATTTTGCCAAAGCTTTTGCAGGCATAACTTGATCGCCATAACCAAATGCGATAGCGATAGGACCTGTAAGAGCATCTGCCAATACTTCATATTGTGTTCCTTGAATAGCGAGTTTAGCTAAAGTATTTTTTGTTACCATATAATCGCCTTCTTCTGCTTGAAGTGCACGTCTTAATTTGGTAATTTCTTCTACTGACATTCCTTGATATTCAGTAACAATAGCAACTTGCGCCTTTTCAATTTTTTCCTTAATTTCAGCGATTTTTTCACTTTTAAAGGCTTTTGTTGACATTTTTTGCTCCTTTGATTTTCATTATATCGACCTAATTTATGTGCAAAAAAATAAAAGATTTTGCACTTAACCGCAAAATCTTACACATAAATACTATTAATATATTTCGACTTAGTGTAACCTCGGTTAGCCGGCTTTCCCTTTTATAATCCGATGGTCTGAGAACCTGTGGTTCTCATCTACGACAAGGACTCGCACCTTGTATCGCCACCGTAATAACTAACTGTCTGCGGTTTGTTCCAACATGATAACAAATCAATTTTTTTTGTCAAGCAATATGTAAACATAATATTATATCTGTTTTAGCAATTAAATATTAAAAAATAAATAACAAAATACAATATTAATAAATATTATTCTTGTCTATATTGCGTTATTGTGATAATCTTATGTTGCGAGGATATATAAAATTTTATCTATCTAAATTTTCTAAACATATTATGAAATACAATATTAAAATAGTAATAATATCATTATTGTTCTGTATTTGCGCAAATACAGCAGTTTTAGCTGCGGATATAAATACAGCAGTAAATGAAACTTTTGATACTTCTGTTCAAAAAGGTATAAACCAAGGAGATACTGAACTTTCAGCAACTGATGATACTCAAAATACAAAGAAAAAAAAGAAAAAGATTAAAAAACCAAAAATTAAAAAAGAAAAATTAACCAAAGAACAAAAAGAATCATTAAAGGCTCATAATAAACAGGTTGATAAAGAACAACACAATAATAAATATGTTGAAAGTGCGCTGAAACATAATAAAGATTATCAGAAAATCAAAGGTGAAATAAAGTTAGAAAAAGATATAGATAAAAAGCTTATTACAAAAATAAATTTTGATGATATTTTAGTTAAGGCAAAAGATCACGCATACGATTTACAAATTGGCGAATACAATGTATTGATAGCAAAACAGGGCATTAAAGGTGCACGCTCGGAATATTTTCCCAAATTAGCTGCAATGGCAGGGCTTGAATATACCAAAAACTATCGTGATATTGGAGAATCAACCGTAATGTCAATCGGCGAAGCATTTATCAACCCTTATACACGTTATCAGTCAGTTTTAGGTGTAACCTTGAGTTATAACATTTTTGACTTTGGTGTTCGCGGCGGAAATATGAAGATTGCAAAAGAAGATGTTATTGTTAAAGAATTAGAAAATGAACAAAAACTTCAGGAATTAAATCTTACTCTTGTTGATACATACGCAAAAATTCTTATGACAAAACGTCAGATTGATATTAATAAAGAGATTTTGGCATTATCAAAAACAAATTTAAAATATAAACAGCGTTTATTTGATGCACAAGAGATTGCAAAAACCGAATTAAATGATGAAGAAGTTAAAGTTTCAGAAGTTGAAAGAAAGATTTTTGAGCTTCAACAAATTCTTGTAGAATCAATAAATTGGCTTCAATTCTACACAGGAGAACAATATAATATTAATGCTCTTCAGGTTTCAGATATAAAGAAGCCAGGTTTTGATGTTATGGCAGGGAATGATTATACAAAAACCGTAACTTGGAAAGTATATGCTGAACAACTGAAGAAAAAAGAGCTTGAACTCAAGGTCGTTCAGAGAATGAACTATCCAAAAGTTAATGCCTATGGCAGATATTATTTATATGGTTCAAATTATAACAGTTTACGCAGTTCTATAGGTCATATAGAACCATCAAACTTTACAGTTGGGGCGAATGTTACAATGATGCTTTTTGATGGTATGAAAAACAGAGCGAATATTCATAAGACAGCTTTAGAATATAAACAACTTCAGGTAGAACGAGACAAAGCAATTGCTCAACTTATGACAAGACTTGCAACTATGCGTTCTAATTTGATGTATTTGGATAAACAAATTGATGATACAAACAAAATCATTGATGAATTAACAGATAAAGATGTTTCAATGAAACGACTTCTTTCAAAAAAACTCGTCACACCAATAGAGGCGAATGAAGCAAGAATTAAACTTCTTGAGCAACATATAGAGCTTGAGAAGAACAGTATTACTGAATGTGCTATTCAGAGAGGCATACAAATACTTACTCAGTAGGGTATATTAAAAATAATACAGAAGAAAGGAATAAATTGAAAATTGAAAATTGAAAATTGAAAATTTCTTAATCGGCTTTGCCGATGTTATATAAATAAATGGTGTTCGCACCATAAAATAATTTTCCATTTTCCATTATCCATTTTCCATTTATGAAATAGGAAAATAAAATGACAGACGAACACAAGGATAAAGGGGTAAATGATATGAACGGTCAAAATCCGGAAGAAAACACCCAAAATAATCAAAATACAGAGGCACAAAATAACGGTGAACAGGAACGTTCTTTACCGAAGAATGTTAATTCAGGTTTAATCTCATTAGAGATTGTTGCCCGTATGAACAAGATTGATATAGATATGCGTTCTGTTGTTCGTGAATTTGGTATAGAAACGGCAGACACTTCACCTGAAGAATTGATGCGTATAGCAAAATCTAAAGGGTTTAAAATTAAGAAGAAAAAATTTGCGCTTAAAGATTTGACTGATAAGTATCCAATGCCTGCAATTATCCAGTTGAAGGATGAAACTTACAGAGTTTTATTAGCGGTAAAACCTGATGAAAATAAGGTGCTTACTCTTACTCCGCTTCAAAAACATCCTGAAGCACATACTTATGAAGAATTGCAGGAACAAATGCAGGATTTCATTCTTGTGCTTGCGCACAAATTGCTTGATGATGATGTAAAATTCGGGTTCAAGTGGTTCTTTAATGAAATTTTTAAATATAAGAAGATTATAGGTCAAGTATTATTAGGTTCATTTGTTGTTCAATTATTTGGACTTGTAACACCGTTATTCACTCAGGTTATTTTGGATAAAGTCCTTGTAAACAGGACGTTAGCGACACTTGATGTATTAGCGTTTGCATTTATTGTTGTTGCGGTGTTTGAGCTTTTGCTTAACCTTTCCCGTAACTATATATTTATTCATACGACGAATAAGATTGATGCAAAGTTAGGTTCAAAACTTTTCCGTCACTTATTCCATTTGTACTATGTATATTTTGAAAACAGACAAGTCGGTAACATTATCGCTCGTGTTCGAGAATTAGACCGTATCAGAGAGTTTATTACAAA
>OMPX01000130.1 GCA_900313115.1 uncultured bacterium | reverse complement strand
TTCAGTTTGCGGAAGTTTTGCACGCTCCATCGCCCTTTTGCAGATACCAAGTATGCAAAAAGCGTTACCGTTTTGCCCGATAATGTTAACAGTAATGTCGGGATATTTTGTTTCAGACATATTTTTTCTCCTATAAAGATTGAATTTAAAACAAAAGAAGCGCCAATCTTTCGACTGACGCTCCGTAAGAGTTGCTGGCTGTAATAATAGTGCTTGACTTATTAACGAGTTCATCAACCACAGCATTACATACCAACCTTTCACACCGTTAAACCATAAACGACCTTATCTGCATTGCTACGTGCAGAACCGATATTTAAGGTTTTCGGTGATTCATAATGAAAGCTGATTATTTCGAGTTTTCAACTTTCATTATGTATTTATTATATCACATATCTTTTTAGTTGTCAACAGATGTTTTGAAAAATATTATGCTATTTCAGATGCTTAAATGCGAATTTTAATAATTTTGAATATATGAAAAACGAAACAACAAGGAGGTTCAAATGTCCAAAAATTCATTTACGGAAGCTCTGCAACGGCTTATTAGATTTCTGTCCGTGGAAAAATTTCGCTGTAAATACTGTGGAAAGCTTGTTTTGACAATTCCCAAGTCGCACCCAAAAGAATGTAAGCACTCTCCCAACCATCGCCACGACTTCATCACGGTTCATAGATAAAAGCTATCTTAAATCAAAAAATGCAAAAAAATGCCAAAAATCTTACAAAAACACCTCTTGACAGCAATATCCACAAAATATATCATTTATATGGAAAGTCGGTATAGAGGCTATATCGATTAGTTAACTTTAGGATATTGAAAGCGAGGTGATTAATTTGTATACAATGTTGAACGCTTTGACTTGGGCTTCAAGAGCTAATACAGCACATAGTCTTACCCAAGCCCGCAATTGGAATGATGTTTTAAACATTACAGCCCAATGCTTCATTACAGAATGCTTGCTACAACAAGCTAAAAATATTGTTCGTAACCAATACTATTACTGGTGAGGTTGCTTGAAAGGATTTCGTTATGTTAAATAGACATAGCTGATAAAGAGTGGAAGGATTAAACCAACCACTCTTTTTTATTTATCTTTTTTAGGTAAACAACGTATTGCTACTAATCTTAGCCCTTCACGGCGATATTTGTCGCTTTTCCCCATACAAAAACAAAACCCATAAGTTTATCAAGGCGAATGTGGAAGAATAAAATGCCTAAATTTTAATTCTATTTTCCCAGCTTAATTTTACTACAAATCCTCGGCTTTCTAAATTATTAATAACATTATTAAGATGCATTTTTGCAAAAAAAGGCAATTCATTCTTAAACTTTTTAGCACTTAAAATAATGTACCTAATTGTGCTATTTTTATAGTTTTTATCTAATTGTACTGATGTATTTACTATCTTAGAATTGACAGCATCTACAAAGCGAGTATTAGAGTTAGTATATGCCTCTGCAGAAACAATTCCTTGAGTAAATAAATGGCTTAAAGATTCTGGACCTCTGCGTATTTTAGAATGAATAAAAACTTTATCAGCGGGTAGCAATACATCACACACTTCTATCTGAGTTTCATAGATTACTATATGTTTATCTGCATTATCAAATAGCTCCCCACCCAATTCCTCACTTAACTTCATATTGTAGTAATATTCTCTACGTATTTTTTTATCTTGGCGCTGTTCACTTTTCTCAATCTCTAAATTAGCTTCATCTATTTTTGATTGGCTGAGTGTAAAATTATCATCTTGTACACTTTTTACTTTGTTGACAATATCTTCATACTTGTCTTTGTTAATGTCAAATAAATCTCCATGAGAAATAAAATATATAGTACCATTATCTGCAAATTCACCATACAAACAGTCCAATAATTTCCATCTTTTCAACTCTATACCATTATCATCATATATCCTAACATAACTATTTTCTAGTAATTCGTATGTTAATTCATTCTGGTCTTTTGCAAATTTTTTAATATCAAAATCTTCATACTCCAGATCATTAATTTTGAATTTATCTATTTGCGCCAAGTTTATATCTGTTTCTGGTTCAAAAAAGAAAAAATTGTCTAAATTATTATTTAATTGAGTCGTAATTTTATTTTTAATTTCATCATCCATATCAACAGGAGCCAATCCTTTAAATAATTTTTTCTTATCTGCTATTTGTACGGAATCATAAATATCTATCAATTTTATTAAACTATCTCTTAGTTGTTTCAAAGAAATGTAGTCTTTATCATCTGACACATCAAAATTTAAAGTTATATTCAATGAACTGTAACTACCTACCATACTATGATAAAAATTTTGTTCTTTTGCATATGCTGTAACTTCACGTATAACTTCATTATCAGCAAGCATTAAATTAAAATTTTCATCATCAATAGATTGACCGAACATACGATCTTTATTTATTGGATTTGTGCTAATTTCTCGACTTTTCCCTCTCTTTATTACAGCATTACCATCAACAAGTTCTTTATTTGCAATATAAATTCCAAAATACTTATTAATAGCTGTTTTCTTTATGGAAAAATGACCTATAGAGTAATTTAAGATAAACATATAATTTTTATTATTTTTACTCACTGGTATTAAAACACTAGCCCCTTGGGAAACAGTATTTAATAAATTTTCTTTAATATCGATTCCTGTTGTTTTATATAACCTAGAAGCCCATTCTGGGACTTTACTCTCACCTCTTCTTTTATAAATAAGACATTCTTGCTCTGTTATGTTATTTGGCTGACATTGTTTGGGATAAATAACTTTTCTAATATCAAAATCTTCTATCAAATCGCTTATATTTTCAAAAGTTATATCATTTGCCAACATTAATGTTATATTTGTTCTAATGCTCTTACTCATATTAACCCTTAGTTCTAGTCTTGTTAATCATATCATTACTTAGGAATTTTAATACGAAAAAGCAAGATGTTATGCCTAAAAAAACGCTATTTATGAAAAATAATTTAAAAGATGAGCATCTATACCATCAAAACACTAAATTACATCACCATATGGCAAAGATTTTATGTAATCTTCCATATACTGCCAATCTGGCTCGTATTCGTTTTTAGAATTAAGTTTTGCAGGTAATTTTATCTCAGTATTAGCCAAAGTTTTTTTGCGCTTACGACCAAACGAAAATTTAGGACGCTCTAAATCAAGCAATGATACCAAAAACAATCCATTATATTTATTCAAATTATTATTGTAGCCCATTACTAAATTTACTGTAGCAATAAAATCTCTGTCCATATAATTATTATATCCCACAGCACCTTGACCATCGCAAATAAAAACTATACAATTTCCTTTACTAATATATTTTTTATCGTACGCACACCTAGACATAATACCATTTTCATCTTTTTTAGCACCACAGTAAAATATATCTTCTCCTTCAGTCAACACTTCAGTTGAACTAACTTTTCCTGCTTCTAATTTAAACAATTGACCCACCTTGAAGAAATGCCAATTTCCAGTATTTATTTCATGCTTAAGAATTAAATTTTTGGTTCGTGGAATTTTGACTGCTAGACCATTCATATAATTCTCTATCCATTCCCAATCAGGTTTATTTTTTGATATAACTGGAAGTTTTATTGAAAAGTCAGTTTTAATATGTTTATTTAATTCACGTCCAAATGCAATAAATCTAAGGCTTGTCTCATACTTAATCAACATTGCAATAAATAATTTTTGGTTATCTGAGAGATTGTCAGAAATACCTTTTTTAGGTAACAGCACGGCTACATTTTGCCCTGTATAAAATTCAGAAGTTTGTAAAAATGTCTCTCCTAAACTTCCCCCTAAAGCAACAGTAAGAGAACCTTTGGGAAAGGGCTTAATATTCAGTCTTTCAACATATGAAGAGACACCATTATTTTGGGCTGTCCTAGATACAAAGGATACTGCATTTGAATCATTGGTAGAAACTTCAAATAAATTACATAAATCTAATTTGTTTCCATAATTTATTTCAAAAATATCCTTTAAATAAAAATTTTCCCATTGAGATGCATCAATCATTCTAAATCTCTCCTGTTGATATTTCATAGGCAAGAAAATCTCTAATAGTTTGTTCAAAGTCTTCATCTCTTAACCTTGAATAGTCAGTTTCCATATAAGCTTCAGCCAACCATTCGTCTTTTGCCGTTACTTGCTTTGTCACAGCTAAACCTTGTTCAGTTTTTCGATTTCTGTATAAATCTAACCAATGACTTTCAATATCAGCCCAAATACCTTCGTCTGAGTTGGGTTTAGTTTTTTCAACACGACCAAGATTTTTACGTTTTACAAACCCATCATCCTTAAAGTATCCAAAAAATGTTTCTTTTATAGGAGATTTCTCGTGTCGTGTACCTAAATTAAATACCATACAACAAGCATTTGCACTCGCTCCTGGATGAAAAACATCTGGTGGCAATGAAAATACAGCATCAAGTGTGTGCTCTTGCAGCATTTTTTCTTTAAATTTCTGAATATCTTTAGAACTACCTATGGCACATTGCATAGGTAACAAAACAGCTAATTTACCAGTTTTAACTTTTGATGCTATATAATGCACATAATGAAATCCTTTTGAAGGATCTTCTTTTGCATCTTTTTTCCAATTTTTAACATAGGCTGGATTTGAATATCTGCGTTGAGCATTATATGGTGGATTCATCAAGACAACATTAATTTTAGCATCTTTTATAAATTCATCATTTTCAAAACAACTCCCCATTCTTATGTTCGAATTTCCATCACTATGTATTAACATATTAGTCGTTGATAAACCGAATGCTGTTTCTTCTGCTTCAATACCATATATTTGTTTTTTCTTTACTTCTTTACGTTCTTCTTCAGTGGCACAATCATCCATTGCCTCAGTCATTGCCCTAACAAGAAAAGCACCACTACCACAACATGGGTCTAAAACTCTTGAATTACGATTTATTCCAACAACTTGGCACATAAAGTGTACAATGTGGTCTGGTGTAAAAGCTTGGTTTTTATCAGCTTTACCAACATATTTATTAAATGTGGTGAAAAACAAATTTAAAATATCTTGTCCCATAGTACTTTTGTCGTTTATATACGGCAAAATATCATCATCAATTTTTTTCAAAATTTCTTGTATATTTTCAGCTTTTAAATCTCTAACATCTTGCGAATCAAGAACTTTATTTTTGAGAATTACTAATTTCTGAGCTTTATTAAGGTCTTTATCTTCTAACAAATCGGTAATTGTACTTTCTATACCGCTTAGGATTTGCTTTGTTTTTAATCCTTCGTATTTTAAATCATTTTTTAACGCTAATAGACAAGTTCCTACAAATTGGCTACGTATCTTTTCCCCAATTCCGTGTTTATGAAGAAGTTCATTTAACGCATACGTATTCTTAATCACTTGCTCTTTATTATTTTTCTTTCCAAGATACAAATCTGCATATTCATCAAAAGTTTTTAAAGCATATTGATTTTTAAGTTGGTGAGATTCATCTATAGTTAAATTACTTCCCCACCAAACCTTTATTCGTTCATCTTCAGTATTAGCTAAAATAGCAACAATTTTATTTCCCGTTAAAACCTTTTCATATTCGACATACGCTTGAAGTTGATGGTATACCTTATCTTTATCTTCTCTATCAAAGTTTGGTTTTGTTTCGACTAAAACGGATATATTACCTTTAACAAAACGAATGTCTAAATCTTTATGTTTAGTTCCTTTATATGTCACCAAAGATGTATCTATTGTTTTTCCTACAGCTTGCAAAGCCTTGGGATAACTAAATTCATCTGCTTCTAAATTTTTTACAAGTAAATCAGCCCCAATTGTGTTGATAATTTTCGTTCTGCTATTAGACATAGTTCCCTCATTGATTAATTTTTCATAAGATCACTATAGATAAAAATCCTTAAAACTTGGTTTCTAAAATTTTATTTTTTCGTATTTTTTAACCATACAACTACGTCGCAGAAAATTTGCGACAAGTCGCACATGTTTGTAACCATCTGCACTCAAAACTTATTAAAACGAAGGCAAACCCCTATACAATTATTTCACGGAATCAAGATAATAGTTGCAAAAATGAAACAATTATCGCTAAAAAATGAAACTATTATTT
>OMPX01000192.1 GCA_900313115.1 uncultured bacterium | reverse complement strand
GTACTATGTATATTTTGAAAACAGACAAGTCGGTAACATTATCGCTCGTGTTCGAGAATTAGACCGTATCAGAGAGTTTATTACAAATAAATCTGTATCAGTATTGATTGATGCGTTTTTCTCTCTTGTGTTTGTTGCGATTATGTTTGTATATAGCGTGAAACTAACCTTTATATCGTTAGGTTGTTTAGCAATAATTGCGGTTATTTATCTGGCAATTACACCTGAACTTCGTGCAAGATTGGAAGAAAAATTCCAAATGGGTGCACATCAAAACTCATATCTTGTTGAATCGGTTACAGGTGTTCAGACAGTTAAGTCATTGGCTATTGAAGGCGCAATGTTCAGAAAATGGGAAGATAAACTTGGCAAATATTTAAAATCAAGTTTCAACCTTGCTATTATGGGGAACTTCACAGGTTCTATCTGCGGATTTATTCAAAAAGGTATGACAATCGCAATTCTTTATGTCGGTGTAATGCTTGTTATTGAAAACAAGCTTACAATAGGTCAGTTGATTGCGTTTCAGATGTTCTCAGGTCAGTTTGCAGCACCAATGCTCAGACTTGTAGGTTTATGGAACGATTTCCAACAAACACTTTTGGCAGTTGACCGTATTGGCGATATCTTGAACAGTCCTGTCGAAATGCAGTCAGGCACTGCAATTACATTGAGTGATGTAAAAGGTGAAATCAAAATAGAAAACTTGTCATTCAAATATAATATTGAAGCACCTTTGGTACTTAAAAATATTAACTTTACAATTAAACCGGGGCAAAAAATCGGCTTTGTAGGTCGTTCAGGTTCAGGTAAATCAACGATTACAAAACTTATTCAGAGATTGTATTATACAACCGAGGGTACAATTTATATTGACGGTATTGATATCAGAAACATCAACCCTGTATGGTTAAGAACTAATATCGGTATTGTATTACAGGAAAACTATTTGTTCTCAGGAACTATAAAAGAAAACATAGCACTTCCAAGACCGAATATGCCAATGGAAGGTATTGTTCAGGCAGCACAAATTGCAGGTGCTCACGAATTTATTTCAAAACTTCCAAAAGGTTATGATACAGAGGTTGGGGAACGTGGTTCAAGTCTTTCAGGCGGTCAAAAACAACGTATTGCTATCGCTCGTGCTTTGATTTCTAACCCTAAGATTTTGATTTTTGACGAAGCTACATCAGCTCTTGACTATGAATCAGAAAAGATTATCAGAGACAATATGGGTATGATTTCCCGTGGAAGAACAACAATCATCATTGCTCACAGACTATCTACTATCAAAGATTGTGACACTATCGTATGTTTCGATAACGGTGAAGTGGTTGAAATGGGACCTCCTCAAGAACTTCTGAAACACGACGGCTACTTCAAGAAGTTGTATATGGCACAAAGCACTTAATAAATGGAAAATGGAAAATGGAAAATGGAAAATATAATCCTGTAATAGAAAAGAGTTTTAAATTTGCAATACGAATCGTTAAATTATATAAATATTTAAAAGATACAAAAAATGAATTTGTATTAGCAAAGCAGATTTTGCGTTGCGGAACAAGTATTGGTGCTAATGTGAATGAAGCGCAACAAGGACAAAGTAAAAAAGATTTTTTAATGAAAATGAACATTGCATTAAAAGAATGTAGTGAAACAAAGTATTGGATAGACTTATTATATGAAACAGAATATATAACAAATAGTATGAAACAATCAATTCATGAAGATTGTGTGGAATTAGAAAAATTATTAACAACTATAGTAAAAACAACAAGTGAAACAATAAATTAGTTAAATATTCGTGAGCGAAGCGAACAAAATAATTTTCCATTTTCCATTTTCAATTTTCCATTCAAACAGGAGAAAAACGATGAAATTAAGTGATATTAAACAAAAATTTATAGATTTGATTATTCCGAAAGAAGATGATGCGCATGAATTTAAGCCGTTATTGACTGAAATTGAGGACAGACCTCTTAATCCTATAGGGAACAAAATGTATTGGACTATTATAATCTTTATGGTTATAGCTTCTCTTTGGATGTATTTTGGCAAGGTTGATATTGTAATCACTGCTCGTGGTCAGATTATTCCTGACGGTGAAGAAAAGGTTATTCAGTCATTAGATAAAGGTGTTGTAAGTTCGCTTTTTGTAAAAGAGGGTGATTATGTACATAAAGATCAGGTTGTTGCAATTGTACAGCCTGCTGAATACGAACCGGGACTTGAGTTGAATAATATCAGAGAAGAAAGAGCAAGAGTAGCATCACAATTGGCATCAGACAGAGCAAGACTTGTAACGGCATCTTCTGACAGAAGAAGATTAGAGGCTGTTCGTGATATCATTCCTCAGTCACGTTATCATGAGGCATTGAATCAGGAAACTGCATTGATTCATGAAATTCAAGGCTTAAATGCTCAAATTGCAGCACTCGATAACAAAAGAGTTCAGTTAGAAAAACAAAAACAAATTCTGAAAGCTCCAATGGACGGATATATAAACAAAATAATGGTTCATACAATAGGCGGTGTTGTTCAGCCTGCTGATCCTATTTTGACAATGGTTGATAAGAATGCACCATTGATGATTAAAGCAAAAGTATTGAATCAGGACGTTGGTTTTGTCAAAACTGGCATGCCTGTATCAGTAAAGGTTGATACATACAATTTCCAAAAATACGGTATTTTAAACGGTATTGTTACGGTTGTACCGCCAAACAGTATTCCTGATGAACAACTAGGACCTGTGTATGAAGTTTATATCAGACCGGAAAATACTACTTTGATGGTTGAAGGTAAAGAAGAAACTATCAAATTTGGGATGTCTACAACAAACGAAATCAAGATTGGTAAACGTAGAATTATTGAATTCTTTATTTATCCGTTAATTAAATATATGGATGAAAGTATTAAAGTTAAATAATAAAAAAAAATAAAATTATTTTTTAAAAGAGGATGTCTAAAAAGTAAAATCAAATAATATGATAATCGAAAGTTAGGGTGGTGTTAAGCCTTTGATAATGATACTTTTAGATGAAATATTACGAACGGCGTACCCACCAAACCAGAGCTAAATTTTGACTTTTTAAACATCCTCTTTTATTTTTAATCCTTAAATTAATCATAAAAGCTATGTATAGTCTTGTAAAACGTAGAAATATAGTTTATAATGGACATGTGTTTTTTAGTGTTATGTATGAGGTTTTTGTATGAGTAAAAAGTTTTAGTTTTAGCCGGAAGTCCCCGTAAAAATGGCAATTCTGATATCTTGTGTAATCAATTTATGAAAGGTGCGCAAGAATCAGGACATAATGTTGAAAAAATATTTATATCAGATAAAAAAATAGGTTATTGCATGGGATGTTATTTCTGTCAAAGAAACCACGGAATATGCGCAATAAAAGATGATATGACTGAAATACTGGAAAAAATAATTAATGCAGACGTAGTGGTTCTTTCAAGTCCAATATATTTTTATTCTGTTTCTGCGCAAATCAAAGCTGTAATTGACAGATCTGTTGCGAGATGGCTAGATATAAAAGATAAAGAATTTTATTATATTATGACAGCGGCAGAAGATTCCCCAACGGTTATGGATTGTGCATTAGAATGTTTCAGAGGATTTGCAGCTTGTTTAGAAGGTTCAAAAGAAATGGGTGTAATATATGGTAAAGGTGTTTATGAGCGTGGAGAAATTGAACAAACACCATATCTTAAACAAGCCTATGAAATGGGTAAATTAGTATGATTAAGGCTTAATTTTTCTTGAAAGAACTCTGATTTTACGAACAATACTATCTGTTTTTAAACTATGTTTTTGGAAGAAATTATCGTATGCTATTGAATCCATAACAAATTGTTTTCTTGCCATTTGGCAAGAGTCTGAAACTTTTGTTTCTCCAACGTAATTATTTATTTGCTTATGTTCATTTAATGATAAGTTTTTAGCTCTAAGTTTTCTGTAAAAATAAAAACTTCCTGCATTGTCAGTTCTAATATATTCCGGAAGTTTATTTCTTGATGCTATCGCATTAAATTCAGCAACCTTTGCTGAATCTTTTATTCCTTCAGTTGATTCAAAAATAGCTCTGTATGCAGCAGAATCTATAGAAGATTGAGCATCTGCAAAACCGATACCACCTTTTCGCCATCGTGAAACTATAGCTTTTTCGGAATTTTTATCTTGTACAATTTCTGATAATATTTTTTCGGCTTGAGGGAATTTTGACTCTTCTTGACACCCGCCTAATCCCATAGTTATACCTGAAAACATTAACCCAACTGTGATAGTTCCGATTTTCCCCATTATCTAAAACTCCTAAACTTGTTTTTAATAAAAGTATT
>OMPX01000149.1 GCA_900313115.1 uncultured bacterium | reverse complement strand
ATCTATGGACACTTTTTTTAACTCATCATCAATCACTGACAAATATTTACACATACCCTCGTAAATTCTCCCGACCTTCACCCAATGAACAATAATATCTGAATTATCAGGTGTAGCGGATAATTCAAAGGCTAAAACAATATTTGATTTTTTTAAATATATATTCCAAACATCAATGGCTCGTTTTATTTCAGAATAATAAAATTCTTTGTTAGGCAAACTTGAAGTTATCGGAGTAATGAATACTTTTACACTTGATTTTTTCCAACGTGCAAGCTTACCTTTAATTTTTGAATTATTTATGTATTCATTTATTTTATCTGAAATCACCATAATTTAATTATATAACAACAAATTTATATCTTTGTTAAGTTATCAGTTATTTTCTATTCACTATTTACCCGTTTTTATTTAAAATAAAAATATGAATGAAAGACAAAAAGTTTTATTGATTCGTCTTAGTGCAATGGGAGATGTTATATTCACAATTCCGCTAGCAAATGCACTGACTGATGCAGGATACGAAGTAACATGGCTTGTATCAGAAAAAGGTTATTCTCTTGTGAAAAATAATCCCTGTGTGGATAAAGTCATTCTCGCCCCAATTGAAAAATGGAAAAAAACAGGGACTCCGATTAAGAATTTTTTTGAATACTTATCCATAATAAAATCTATTCGCAAAGAAAAATATGATATCGCACTGGATACCCAATTAATATTAAAAAGCCTTTTATGGATGATGTTTTGTGGTGCAAAAAGAAGAATTGTCGCAAAGAATTATAGAGAATTAGCAATTCTTGGGGGGAATGAAGTCATAGAAAAAACAAGAATCGGATACGAACCGCATTCCGTAAAGAGTTACCTGAAATACGCAGAACATCTGGGAATTATGGGAAATGATATAAAAGTATCTTTACCTGAAACGTCTGATGCAACAAAAAATAAAATTAATAAATTGCTAAAAACAATAGATAAAGAAAAACCAATTATTATTGCATCGCCTGCCACAACATGGGTAACAAAACACTGGAATAGAGATAACTGGAAAGACTTGTTACTAAAATTAAAAGATGATTATAATATTATTTTGACAGGAACTGAAAAAGATAAAGAACTTTTATCATATATTGATAACGGATATCTAAACCTTTGCGGACAAACTAATTTAGAAGAATTACAGGAATTATTGGGCAGAGGAGATTTAGTCATCTCAATGGATTCAGGTACAACACATCTTGCGTGGGCAGTTCAAAAACCTAAGATTGTATCAATATTTTGTTCAACACCTGAAAGTCTTTATGCGCCATTAGGCACAGATGAAAAATATGTATCAGTGTCAGCAAAAAATATTTGTCCGCCATGCCACAGACGAAAATGCCCAAAAGGTACAAACGAATGTACAAACTACCCTAAAGTCGATGATGTTTATAATTCTGTTATTAAACTAATAAAAGGATAGCAATTTCTCTTGCAGAATCTTGCCGAGCAAATTTTACACAGCAGGGATGTTTACTTATGGAAACACAAATGTAAACTGAAGGTTATTTTTCTTTTGAGATTATAAATTATAGTTTAGAGGCGGTAGCCTCTAAACTATGAAGGCACTAAGATACTAAGATACTAAGGCACTAAGTTCTCTTAGTCAGCTTCGCTGACAAATTTTAAACATTTTTCCTAGTGCCTTAGTGCCCTAGTGCCCTAGTATCTTTTTAGACCGATAAACTATAATTTACCCCTAACTAAATAATTTGAATGTTCTCTCAACATTATCTTTTGCAACGGTCTTGAGTGTTTCCATTTCAGACTTGATTGCATTTCTTTCATTATCCAATGCAGCAAGTTCCGTATCATATCTTCTATCTTTCATATCGATTTTCTTCATATCAGCTTCATATTTAGCTTCTGCTTTTCTTAATAATGTCTCATCAGATACTTCTTGTAATCCTGTGTCAATTGCAACAGACGTTTCATAATATTTATTATCTTTGTCTTGTTTACATATTATTATATAACCGCAATTAATCATGTTTGTAAGCCATTCGGTATCATTTTGGTGATTATTAGTTGGATCTGTTGCTTCTCCAACAAGAGCATTACCTGCCAATATCATATCAAACATGTATCCAAAATTACCTGTATCAGAAACGGTTTCAATAACTGAAACATTTGGAGGTGCAACTGTAATTGAATTAATTGTACTCATATTAGCAGAATTTGAATCATTACTTGCGCCAGAACCAATAGAATTTGTTTCTTCAATTGATGTATTAGAAGCTGATGAATTTTTAATTTTTGATGAGTTATCTAAAATACCTACGATTGAGCCGTAATTTGTAGTGCCATAAAATGTAGTAGATGCATAACAATTATCAAGGCATCCACTACCCATATACCCTGCGATACCACCGCAATTAGCGGTATTGCAGCTAATTTTCCCTGATGCAGATGCATTAGTACACTCTCCTTCAAAATATCCAATTAAACCTCCAGCTTTTGCATCTGCTGTAATATCCATAGAAGATGTACAATTTTCTATTTTAGAACTATTTGTATTTGATGTTGTTGTCCATGACGTTCCAATTATACCTCCACAACCTTGATTACCACCATTTGTCGAAACAGTAATATTACCTGATGTTTTTGAATTGGTTATAGACGTTTTATATGCTGCAGACCCTTGTTGCACAAGCCCGATAATACCTCCACCTGAACCTGAGCCTGTCGTATTTGTAATATCTCCGGAGTATTCCGCATTGGATATAGAAAGATTTGAAGAAATATTTTCCCCTACAATACCGCCAATTCGAGCTTCTCCTGAGCCGGTATATGATATACCAATAGAAGATGATACATTATATATAGTTGTTGTAGAAGAACTGGCTGAACAACCAACTATAGAGCCTAATTTTGAGTTTGTATTAGATGTTCCTTTTATTGAACCTGTTAATACAACATTTGAAATTTCATTTAAACCACCTGTTCCTACTATTTCTGCAATAGCTCCAATATTTGTTCTTGTAGATTCAATTGATACATTTAAATTTAAATTTTTAACATTACCTCTTAATGAGCTAAATAATGAATTATTCAAACCACTAATAGAATGTCCGTTACCATCAAATGTTTTTCCACTTATGTATAATTTTGAAGTCCAATTTTGTCCTGTCATATCAATATTAGACATTAGTCTGTAATTATTTGCAGAACTAATATTCATTAAATGATTTTTTAAGTATATTTCATATACTCCATCTGTCAAGTTTTTACCTGTAGCATCAACTCTACCTGTTTGCAATGCAATAAAGAAATCTCTGTTTCCTGACGCTATATCATAGTTATCTTTATCAGCTTGTGTTATAGCGATTTTACCATCTTCAACTCTACCATTTTTACTCCATATCTCATTTGTTTCTAAAAATTCTATATAATAGCCTGCATTGAGTAAATTGTTATATGTAGCATCTACATAGTTCAATGAACCATCTGTGTTTATGGTTTTCATTTGAATTTTAGTCGCATCAAGGGCAACAAGATAGTCGTCATAAGCTTTGCGTGACTCATTAGCCATCTGTAGCTTTTGAGCCTCCAGCTTAGCCGCCTTGTATTCTATGTCATGCATT
>OMPX01000082.1 GCA_900313115.1 uncultured bacterium | reverse complement strand
TCATTTCATCTTTTAACTCTGTACAGTCACCATAATTATTATAAAGCTCATGCATTGTTATTTGAGAATACATTATATTAACACCATCTTTTACTGTTACGTGATTTGTTTCAGGATTAAAAGATAAAAATTCATTCTGATAAATCATTGAAAGCTTTCCTCCTTTACTCTAAGATGCTATACCTCAAATCCAACATCACAAAGACATTTAAATTATTAAACATCTAAGTGATGTGGATTTTTACGGCATTTTGTTATTTTTTACGCTTGTCTGCTATTAAGTTTGTACGAATTGTACCACAAAAGCTTTTGAATTCCTTTTTGGAATTTAAAACAATTTCTGTGTTTTCTTTTCCAGTTTTTGAATTAGTTATAGCATTCTTTACCATTGGTTCATTATATGGAATAACCTCTACAGGTGTATCATCTTTGATATAATCTTTACCATACTTATCATATAATGCTTTGGGAATATATATTTCTTTTAGTTTTTTACAACACTTAAATACTTCTGTACCCAAGCTTTCAACAGTTGTTGGTATCGTAATAGTGGTAAGATTCTCACACCACGCAAAAGCAAGATTATCAATTTCTAATAAACCTTCATGCAATTCAACCATTTCTAAATTTCTACACTCAACAAATGCTGCTCTTTCAATTTTTTCTACATTAACCGGTACCGAAAGACTTTGTAAGCCACTACAAGAATAAAAAGCATTGTCACCAATCTTCTTTACAGTAGTTGGTATAGAAATCTTAGAAAGCATTTCACAAAATTGAAAGGCACAATCTCCAATTACTTCAAGTCCTTCTGGTAAAACAACTTCTTCTAAGTTAGTACAAGCCCTAAAAACACCATCTGAAATAACTTTAACACTGCTTGGCCATTGTATACTTTTCAAAAATTTATTGTCCTCAAAAACATCAAAGCTTATTTCTTTAACAGAATCTGGAATTTGATATTCGCTCGCACGCATTTCTAAAAAGCACTGATAGTCTAGCCTTTCAACGCTATTTGGTATTATTACTTTGAAATTTTTTTCTCTGTATAATGTAGCATAAGCTGGATCATGAAAACGTGAGAACATATCCAAACTAATAGTTTTCACTCCATCTTTTATCCATAATACCTTTTCTGTACTATCATAAGTATGATCACTATAGTAAAATTCCATTGTAATCTTTCCTCCTTTACTCTAGGTTGCTATAAATACCTCAAATCCAACATCACAAAGACATTTAAATTATTAAACATCTAAGTGATGTGGATTTTTACGGCATTTTGTTATTTTTTCCTTTTGTCTGCTATGAGGTTTGTACGAATTGTACCGCAGAAACTTTTGAATTCTTTTTTGGAACTTGAAGTAATTCTGGCATTTTCTGCGTTTTCTTTTCTGGCTTTCGGATTAGTTATAGCTTTCTTGCTCATTAGTTCATTATACGGGATGACCTCTGCAGATGTACTAGATTTGAAATAATCTTTTCCATACTTATCATATAATGCTTTAGGAACATATATTTCTTTTAGTTTTTCACAATATAGAAATACTCCGCTACCAAAGCTTTCGACAGTTGTTGGTATCGTAATAGTGGTAAGATTTTTGCACCCTGCAAAAGCACCATCTCTAATTTCTAATAAACCTTCATGCAATTCAATGATTTCTAAGTTACTACACTCATAAAATGTTTCTCTTTCAATTTTTTCTATATTATCCGGTACTGAAATACTTCTTAAGCCACAATGTTGAAAAGCATTTTCATCAATCTTCTTTACAGTTGTTGGTATCGTAATAGTAGTAAGACTTTTATCAAACCCAAAAGCACTATCCCCAATCAATTCAAGTCCTTCTGGTAAAACAACTTCTTCTAAGCTACTGCAGCTATCCAAGACACAACTTTGAATAATTTTTACACTGCTTGGCCACTGCATACTTTTCAAATGTTCATTACATCTAAACGCATCCTGGCTTATTTCTTTAACAGAGTTTGGAATCTGATATTCGCTCACGCGCATATCGAAAAAGCCCTTGAACTCTATTTCTTCGACGCTATTTGGTATTATTACTTTGAAATTTTTTTCTGCGTATAATCTACTATATTGAGAATGAAAACGTGAGAACATGTCCTGACTAATAATTTTTACTCCATCTCTTATCCGTAAAACCTTTTCTTCAAAATCATAATAATAATCACCATAGTCAAATTCCATTACATTTTCCCTCCTTCGCACCTATCTCAAAGCAAAATCCTTCTAAAACGCTTAACAAGCCCTGGCTTTTTTATTGCATCACTAAATATACAAAACAGTTTATTTCTAAACTCTTCAGTATAAAGTTCCTGCACCTCAGATGTTACTCTTTTTATTTCCAGTTCATCTCTTGCGTTTAAGATTGCCTGATAAATGCTTGAAATAATGTTCTCCAGATTACACTTAAGTTCAGTATCTGATCCTGCAATAGCCTGATATTTCTGCCTTGCTTCAGGGTTAAGTATCATTCCTTTCGAATTCATCATCTTCATCTTTAACTGCATATAATGCTCATGTAAATCTGATTCTTCAAAATTCGGTGTAGGATATGAACTTGAACCTTTATACCTATTAAGCATAAAATTCATTCTTTCGATTCTTGTGAGTTTAGGAATTTGCGGTAATTCTGCTGCTGGCGTATTTGCAACCTGCTCATAGCTTGCAACTCCAATATCATCGAATCCTTCTGTGTCAAGATATTTCACAAGATTTAAAAAATCCGCTTCTGTCTCTCCAGGGAATCCGACAATAACTTCTGTTGATATTGCTATATCAGGTCGTACCTTTTTGATTTTCGTAATACGCTCATCTGTGAATGAAAACTTAGGTCTGTTCATTGCCTTTAAAATATGGTCTGAAACATGCTGAATATGTACCATAATTTCGATTATGTTTTTACATTTTTCAAGAACAGATATAAATTCATCTGTTAAACCAGCAGGATGAAACCAACCTATTACAAAGTTACAGTCAGGATACTTAGTACAAATGTCATAAACTAAATTAGCTATATTGTACCCTCCCTTATGGTATAAGTCTATTCCATAATCTGATGTTTCCTGTGCTCCTGTTATATAGATTGTTGTTTCATTTTCCTGCATTTTTTCAACTTCAGAAAATATCTCTTCTTTAGGCTTGCTTGCATATTCGTTTGCAATGTTTGGATATACGCAATATGAACATTTCTTTCGGCAACCGCTTGAAATTATTATTTTGTTTTGCGGAATACTTGGGCTTGATATATTCTTCTCTTTGTTTTCTGAATACAACACAAGAAGTGTATCAAAATCAATTACCAACGCATCTTCCTTAACATCTAATAATAACTCACGATTAGTTTTCACCATACAGCCAGTTAAAACCAACTTTGCATCACTCCTCATGTTGGCAACAACATCAGCAATAATGCTTAATGACTTTAACTTTCCGTTACCAAAGGCACATGTTATTATGATTATTACATCAGCCTTTGTGTAATCTGTTTCAATTACCCGCTTTTCAACTGAAACTTCATTTGAGCTTTCAATTTTAGCAAGTAATTTGTTAGCATTTTCAATATCCATATGCATGTTATTGCACAAGATTACTGAAATCTTTTTCATTGAAATTTCACCTCACTATAGCTTGTTTTTCTTCTTGTTTGCAATGAGATTCGGGCGAACTACACCGCTGAAGCTTTTGAATGATGATTTAGATGTTTTATTAGCTGTTTCAGGTGTAATTATGCTTGACTGTTCTGAGACTTCTATGCTTTGCTCTTCTGATATACTGGTTATACTGTTCAAAACATGTCCATCTTCATCATATTCATTGAATTCGTCATATATAATAATTCGTGCATTTGATTCACCAACACTAGACCCCATACCAAAACGTTTGTCAAAATATCTTTTCGGTATATATATTGATTCTAATGATTTACAACCTGCAAAAACATTACTACCTAAATAATTTATATTTTGTGGTAATTTTATAGTTTTCAGATCCTCACACTCTCCAAAAGCAGCATAACTTATAGATCTACATGATAATAATTCAACTTTTGTTAAAGATTTACAACAAGCAAATGCTCCTTCCTCAATATAAAGATTTCTAGAAATATCATCAACTTCAAGTGTTTTAAGATTGGATCCAGTAAATGCATATTTACCTATGGTAAATGACCCATAATTGTTTTTTAAATTTGCTATCCGAATTTTACTTATATCATCGCAATCACGAAATGTACCATCTTGTATACCAGTCACGTCATCACATAATATTTCAATAAAAAATGAATTAGTTAGCATTTGTTGTACTAGCTCTATTCTTGTATCATTTGGAAAACCTCCACGTCTTCCAATCTCACTACATATACTTCTAAAAAGATCTTTAGTTACTATACTACTACCATCATCAACACTACTTTCACCTTTTATAATCTTAATCCGATCATCCTCAAACACATAATACTCACCATAAAGTGCCATTATAAAACCTTCTTTCATATAAAAGATTATGTTTCACTCGATAAAAACTGCTATCTAATTTCTAAAGACAAAGCACCCCTGGAAAATTCCAAAGGTGCTTTTCATTAGTTTTAAAGATTTGAACAACTGCCAAATGATTACTCATTTGACAGAATTTCATTAACAGTTTCTATTCCGGTCTCTGGCTCTTCAGCATAATATTCACTAGTATATGTTGTTTTTTCAACATTTCCCAAACTCTTTTCGAGATTCTGGAACTTCATACAACCTGTACCTGTGAATCCTGAAGTCTGCCAGGCTATAGAACCGTCAGATGAGCATACTGCATTAATTGTTCCTCCTGTTTCAGGGTCAACGATTTTAAGTGCAACATTTTCACCCTGCTGTTCTTTTCCGAGGATTGCCAAGTTTTCTTTGCTGACTTCTGCCTTTATCTTCTCAATAGTGTAATTCTGCATGAGAAGATTGGCGTTATTGCCAACATATTTAGCAACATGTCCGCCCCACATATCAGCTTCAACTGCATAATTGTCGCCATTTTTTGTTATTGCTACATCATACTGACCAGGTAATTTAATTACGAAGTCCTTTCGCTCTGTACCATAATAATAACGGCAATTTGCATTTTCTTCGAACTCAAATCCCATTGAAGCTACTGTTTTCTTAAGAACATCTAAGTCCTTAATTTCAGCAGTTATTTTAGAAAAATGACTCATAATTAATCTCCTCCACGAATGATTTTTCTTGTAAATGTTCCTGTGGTTTCCTGGTTTGCAGTTGTTCCATTTGCCATTCTTACAGAAGCCTCTTTACTCCATTTTCTTAAAGCCTCAACCTGCTGTTCCATCATTCCTTTGGACATAGGTGTAATAGATTTCATGGATTTAATGATATCTTCTGTTTTAGGCTCACGTTTACCTTCAAACCAAGAGTCGAACATTGACGAGATTACACATTCTTCTATTTCAGCTCCAGTGTAGCCTTCTGATGCATTTGCAAGCTGCATAATATCAAACTCTTCCGGATTTCTCTTATGTTTTGCAAGCTGAATCTTAAAGATTTCTTCTCTTTCCTCAGTACTAGGCAGATCAACAAAGAAAATTTCGTCAAATCTACCTTTTCTTAAGAGTTCCGGAGGAAGCTGTGAAATATTGTTAGCAGTTGCAATTACAAATACAGGTGCTTCTTTTTCCTGAAGCCATGTAAGAAGTGTTCCAAACATTCTTGAGGTGACACCTGAATCTGTTTTTCCACTAGACTGAATGCCTGAAAGTCCTTTTTCAATTTCGTCTATCCACAGTATAGCAGGAGCCATTGCTTCAGCTATCTGCAGTGCACGTCTTGTATTACTTTCAGTATCTCCAACGATTCCTCCAAAGAGTTTGCCAAGATCCAGCTTCAGCAACGGTTTGGACCACATATTTGCAAGAGCTTTTGCTGTTAAGGATTTTCCACAACCGGGAATTCCAACAAGCAGTACTCCTTTAGGATACGGAAGTCCATATTCCTGTGCTTCTTCTGAATATGCTTCTATACGTTTCTCTGCCCAGCTGGTGAAATTTTTTAATCCTCCAATTGAGTCTAATGTCTCGTTTGTTGGATAGAATTCCAGTAATCCACCATTGCAAATTATGTTTTCCTTAACCTCGCATATAACTTTGGCATCAAATGTGTTTTTCTTTGCAATTGACATTGCAAATGCATTTTCTGCCTCCATATATGTAAGGCCAAGTGCGGCTTCGATTATTTCGTTCTTTTTCTCGGGAATAGCTACATCACAGCTTTTAGAAATATCTGTGAGAAGTTTGCTAAGCTCGCTTTTCTTAGGAAGCTTGAAATCAAGAACTATCATCTCACGCTGAAGCTCAACAGGAATGTCGAATTTTGTGCTTATGAAAACTAAGGTTATTCCAACAGCTTTTGCCGTTTCAAATGAATCCTTAAGTCTCCTCCATATCTCAGGGGTTTTGATAAACGGATGAAAATCGATTATACAGATAATTCTGCCATCTTTATCTTTAGGAACATCCCGTACTGCAACATTAGCAACTTCCATAGGTTCAACCTGATTTTTCTTCTCGTCATCACCTTTTTTAAGTCCCTTTGTAAGAGTCCAGCACTCGTACTCCTTATTTGTTTTCTCTGCTATTCTTTTGCAGTCATTCATAACACGTTTTTCTTCAACGGTCTGAACAACTATAGCGGGATATCCTGCATTGATGTAATCGTTTAATGTTAAAGTCATGATAATGCATCCTTTCTCTCCGAGAATTCCTATTCTCGTGTGTCAAAATATGATTTTCATTGTTTTGCTTTTTTCGTCAATCTGAATTCCAGCACAGCTTTCATCTGCCCATCTATTCAAATTAACAAAAGTTTCCTTGTCACCGTAAAGATATAATGAATAATACGAACCTGCTCTTGTAAGAAGAAGTTTGAAATTGAATAAGCTTATATACAGCTTTTCTTCAGCTTCTTTTGTCTTATAAACTTTAAACTTACATACAGGTCTGTTATTAACCATTACCTTTAATTCGTCACTTATTAAATTGTCAATGTTCAAATCTTCGTCGATAAACTTTCTGACATTATGGTATGAGAATCTTTCTCTTACAGTTTTAACCTGCTCCATATTGCTGATAAGTTTTTCGGTTTTTTCCAGAACTGAGGGCTTAATCTCAATATCTTCTCCACTTTCTACATAGTTGTTTATGAAGATTTGGTCATATTCGCCCTTTGTTAAAGTTCCTGCGTGTTTTGTTTGCGATTTGTCTTTACCAGAGCTTTTTTTAGAATCAGATTTTGATCCTATAATCTGGTCAACAACATCTTTTCCTGTTGTGCCTTTTTTCTTTGAGCTACTTTTCTCAGTATTCTCAAAACTTTCTTCTCTTGACTCATCACTTTCTGAATCATGAAAACTTATTTCTAACTTTTCATTCTCAAAAGAAAGATCCATGTCGTTGTCAAAAGCCCAGAGTCTTAAGCTAATGACAGGTTCATTTCCAGGTGGCTTTAAAAACTGAATAGTGTTATCTTCGAGCTTTTTCAGCATTTTTCTAAAAGTTTTGCATGTTACATAAATATAATCGCCATTTTCTTTTGACGCATATATTGTAACATTAGGAATTTCGCATTCGCCAAATAACGAAATAGTTACCACCTTTGAGTTTTCTCTGTCGACATCTTCGTCTTCAAAGTATTTCTCAAACTGTAAGCAAATTATCCGCTCCCTTAAAGGCTCAAGCTTTTCCTGATACACCAAAACTCTTTTGAATTTGTTGATAACTTCTGCATCAAACACCATTGTCCCATCATTTTCATCAAACACAGATGTATTATAGAAAATGCTGGTAAATTCCTGGTTTGTCATTGTTTCGTCTGTCTCAAGTAAACCTATGTCTTCGTCTTCTACAACAAGATTAGGTTTATGAACTTTCCGTACAGATTCGTCACTCATTGTTAGTACCTCCTATTTAGTTTGGTTTTTACACGAATGTAGGCGTTTGCCGTTGGTTGGTATTATATCATGTTTTACATAATAATGCAATGGTTTTTAGCATTTTTATCCCCTATAAAACATTGACATATCAGCTTATATATGATATATGTGTATTATTATTTTTACAGGAGGAACTTCACATGATACAAAGACTTATTTTTGATGTAGACGGAACACTTATTAGAGGTGTAAATTTTACTCACAGTATTCAAGAAACTTTAGAAAAATTTAATCTAAACTCTGAAGAAAATGTACAGTCACTTATAAGAGGAATTGGAACCTATGAGAAAATTTATAATAATTATAATGTAGCTGATTATACTAAACATATGAGTATGATGTTAAAAACAAACTTGCCTCAAAACTTTGTTCCAACATTGTTTGAGTCATTAAAAACATGCGTCCCTGCAGATAACTCTGCAATTCAGCAAACAATACACAATCTATCTAAAAAATACGAATTAGTTTTATTAACAAATTACTTTGCTGAATCACAAATGAACAGATTAAACAATATGGGGATTGGAAAATACTTTAAAGAGTGTTATGGTGAAAAATTAATAAAACCTAATATAGATGCATACTTAAATGCTTGCGGAGAACATAAACCTCATGAATGCATTATGATTGGTGATGATACAGAGCTTGATATTTTAAGAGCAAAACAAGCAGGTTTAAACACTATATTTGTAAATGCCAAGAGAATGAATGTAAGCTCTAGATTAGGTGTTGTTGTTAGTCATGCTGAAGATATTACAGATAAAACAATTTCAATGGCTGACG
>OMPX01000190.1 GCA_900313115.1 uncultured bacterium | reverse complement strand
TACAGCCTGACGGCTGTTAATATCATATATATATGTGAGCGAAGCGAACAAAATAATTTTCCATTTTACATTTTCAATTTTACATTTTAGGACAACTTCGTTGTCCGATAAACTATAATTTACCTCTAGCCAAATAATTTAAATGTTCTTTCGACATTGTCTTTGGCTACAGTTTTGAGTGTTTCCATTTCGGATTTAATAGCATTACGTTCAGAATCAATTGCAGCTAAATCAGTGTCATATTTTCTGTCTTTAGCATCAATCTTACGCATATCAGCTTCATATTTAGCTTCCGCTTTTCTTAATAAGGTTTCATCAGATACTTCTTGAAGTGATGTGTTTATAGCAACACTTGTATCTACAAATGAATTTGTTTTATTATCAAATTCTAATAAATATGCATAGCCGCCTGAAATAATATTTGTAATATAATCTGTTCTGCCCGTATTTTCTGCTGATATTAATTCATAACCACCGGCTTTTGTTATTTTATTATGTAAGTTGTAGAAATAGTTCCATTCTATATCTGAATTTT
This sequence comes from uncultured bacterium, assembly GCA_900313115.1. Lineage (GTDB taxonomy): Bacteria > Cyanobacteriota > Vampirovibrionia > Gastranaerophilales > Gastranaerophilaceae > UBA2883. The sequence goes on along the minus strand of OMPX01000190.1, from coordinate 10,242 downwards.
CTCCGCCTGCATAATTACTTACAACATATCCGTAATTAGGGTCATCTTGCGCACCGGACGTATTTTGATATGTAATGGTATCGCTGCCACGTCCAAATACGTATGAATGGTCATAATATGTTTGAAAATCATTAATGCTTAGTCTAAGGATATCTGCATCATCCCATGGATTTATGACTTCAATGTAGTTACTTGTAACATTTTTAACGGAATAAGCATGTCCGCTTACAATACCTAGTGATTCATTTGTTGTTTTAAACCCAACAATTAGGTTTGTATAACCACTGCCGGGTGCGGATATTGAATATTTTTGATATTGTGTCATAAAATCTGTATAATTTGATGCCCAATCTATATTTCTGTTACCAAAGAAATATAATGATACGGTATTGTAATCTGCTCTTGAAAATGCGTTTGTTTCATTTGTTTCTGAACTTTGTAATCTTGCATCATCTTTGTTTTGAACCATTAATTTATTGATAGCAAGGTCGATTAAAATTGTTGTCAAATCTCCTGTAACATTTTGTGTATTTTTGACTTCGTTTTCTGAAACGGTTGCAGTATTATTAGCCCCTGTATAGTTGTTAAAAGTAACAGAATAATTTGTTCCTGATTTGTTTATGGTAACATAATCTGTTAAATCACCGTTATTATTGTTTTTACCTAAACTATTTATTAAAGAAAATAATCTGCAATCTCCGGCACTACCTTGAGAGGATGTTCCTTCAGTTGTGTTAGTAGTTTGTGATACAGCATTAGTATTAGCATCGCTGCTTTGATACCAAGTCCATTCATCTGATGCACCTGTAACGGATGAAGATGATTTAATGGATGAACTTAAATATAAAATATCTTCTGCATTTGATACTGTATTGCCGTGTGCACCTAATACAACGTGGTCTGTTCCTGCACCTGTGTTTATTGTGTTATTTTCACCTTTTCCTATGAAATTTGATTGTGCCAAAGTGTATCCTACACGTACAATATCATTTCCTGCACCTGTATTTAATACGTTAGAGTTACCTAATAATATAATATCATCATCTTGACTTCTGTTTGATGTGATTGTAAGTCCATCGCCACATATTACAAGTCTGCCGTTATTTAAATATTGAAAAGTAACATCTTGGGCAGAACCATCACTAGATTTAATATTATAAGTATATCCTGAAGTTGTTAAACCGTTTGATAAAGTTAATGTTATACCGCTTGTGCTTGATATTGTTGTTTTTTTTGCATCCCCCATTGCTATAGAAAAATTTGTATCAGGAGTAATTTGTTCAGCATTTGCCGGTGGGGTGTATTTTTCGTCAAATCCGAATTCAGGTATTACTGTAGGAACGTATCCTGTCATTGCAGTGGCAAATGCTGCAGGATCAAATTTATTTGCTTCATATTTTGCTGCAATATTGTCAGGAATTATCGGTTTTCCGCTTTCTATAGCGACTAATCCAAATCTTTTTCCGCCATTGTTAAAGCATAAATTATTATATGTTGCATCAATATATTTAACTGAACCATCATTATTAAGAGTTTGTTTTTGAATTTTTGTCAAATCTAATGCTTCTAAATATTCATCATACACACGGCGAGATTCGTTAGCCATCTGAAGTTTTTGAGCTTCAAGTTTAGCTGCTTTGTATTCTATTTGGTGCATTCTTGCTGTTAAGGTAAGCAATCTTGCTTGTGATGATGATAGACCCATAGAATTTTCCTTTTTTAATCGAATTTTATGATATATTCGACAAAATTTCCCACCATGCCATACGGTCTTTTTTTTAGTAAACTTTATAATCTAATAACTATTTGTTACAAAATTTAATAAAAAATTCCTAAAAAAATCATTCATTTGTACTTCTTGAAATATTTTGCGTAATTTAGTACAATGGAAACATCAATAGTGTTAAGAAATATGAGAGGATTTATAGTATGAAATTACACATGCACGTGCTTATTGCCCTCGGTTTAGGTATTAAAAGAAATTGGCACATTTTCTTTGGTCTGATTGCCGGTTTTATTGTTGGTGTATTTTTACACTCGCATCAAAATCCTGTTATAATGGGTGCTTTAACTATTATCGGGCAATTGTTCATAAGATTGATACAAATGGTAGTAATTCCGTTGGTTATATCTGCAATTGTTATTGGTATAACAAGTGTTGGTGATAACAAACAATTAGGAAAATTTGGTAAAAAGTTAATAATATACTACGGTATAATTACGACTGCAGCTGTTACGATTGGTGCAATTTTAGCATTGATTTTCCAACCTGGATTGGGTGCTCAACATTATATTGCACAAGGAACGGCGCATGATATTCAAACTACGGTTGCAAGTACAATTGCAGCTCAAAAAGGACAACTCATTCAGTTATTTTTAAGTTTTGTTCCTAAAAATCCGCTAGAGGCAGTTGCGCACGGTGATATGATTCAAATTATTGTGTTTACTGTGATGTTTGCAATTGCTTTAGCAAAAGTTGGGGATGTTAACCGTTCTTTGGTTTCTTTCTTTGAATCGGTTTTCGCAGCAACAATGAAAGTTACTGATTGGATTATGTATTTTGCAGCCCCAGGGGTATTTGCGTTGACTGCATTATCTGTTTCCTCTTTTGGTGCAGATATTTTTGTAAGTATTTCAAAATATTTAATGGTATTGGCTATAGGTTTTGCAATTCAATTATTTATTGTTTATCCTGTATTTTTAAAAGTCTTTTCAAAAGTACCTGTAATGATGTTATATGCTGCGATTGCAGAAGCAATGATGGTTGCTTTCGGTACAGCAAGTTCTTCTGCAACATTACCTTTAACAATTGCTTGTTGCGAAAAACGTGGTATATCACATAAGGTTTCAAGTTTTGTATTACCGTTAGGTGCTACTTTGAATATGGACGGTACAGCTCTGTTACAGGTTGTTGCTGTTATGTTTCTTGCACAGGCTTATGGTATAGCATTGACACCATTATTGATTATTCAAATTGCTTTATTAGCTATCGTTGCTTCATCTACAAGTGCGGGTATTCCGGGAGCAGGTTTGATTACAATTGCTCTTATCCTTAACGGTATGGGCTTGAGTCCTGAACAACTTGTTGCAGGTTTTGCATTCTTATTCACTGTAGAAAGAATTACAGATATGATGAGAACACTAATCAATGTTACATCAGATGCTGTTGTTGCAGCTACTATTGCGGATAACGAAAATGAAATAAATTATGATTTGTTGACAAATCCGTCATCATATAACGAAATTCTTTAATAGAATTATATAAAGATAAAAAGAGGGACACATTTTGTGTCCCTCTTTTTTTATATCAGTTGTAAAACTATCTTAATTTAACTGAAACTGATCTTGCATTTTTTGTGTATTGAAGTTTATCTTCTCTTGATAACCAGCCTAAACCCATTTCAGCAAAATTGCCATATAAATCTAAATCTTTTTTCATTTTTGAAATAGTAACTTCGCCCTTATCTGATAAATAATTGTAAATTACGCCTGCTGCGTTGATAATTTCTTGTTGGATATCAGCGTCTTGAGCTAATGTTGCACTTTTTCTTAGTAATGCCATAATCTTCTCCTTTTAAAAATGTGATACACCTTAAAATATATATTTATATTAGTTAAAAAAATAAAATTTTGCAAGGGAATTTATGCTACAATAAAAACATGATAATAAGTAAAATTTCAGATAAAAATAATGCAAAACTAATTGCTGAAAAATATGTTGAATGGCTTGATTTGGGTGTTCAATCTGATGAAATTTTAGTCTTAACTTTTAACTCAAATTCAAAAAAAAATATTATTAAAAATATTCTTAATTTAGCCGAAAATTATGTTTTATCTGATACCCAAATTTATACTTTTAACGGTTTAATTTATAATACAATAATTAATAATTGGGGACTAATTGAGAATAATATCAATAAAAAAAATGTTTTAATAAATCCAAACCTTTCAGGTCTTGAGGTTTCTCAATATCTTTTAAAACAAATAATAAAAGAGGAAGAAGTTAAAGGATATAATTCAAAAAAATCACTCTTGCATCAGATTTTCAGAAGATATTCTTTAATCGTTAATAACAATCTTTCCCCTGAAGATATAGAAGAAAAATCAGCGATTTTAGGTGAAGCCTTTAGCGAAGATGCTAACAGAATTATTCAAAAGTTTAAGTCAAAAACGATTGATTTAAGAGCTTTTGACTATATAAGGCAAGCTCAGATTTTTTCATATATTTATAAAAATACAGACTATTTTAAAAATATAAAATATTTGATTATGGAAGATGTTGACGAATTTACTCCTCTTGCTTTTGATTTTGTTGAACAACTAAAACCACAATTAAGTAATCAGTATATTTTATTTGATAAAGATGGCGGGAGCAGATGCGGTTATCTTTGTGCCGAACCTAATACAGTCGAAAAATTAGAAAAAATATTTAATGAAGAAATAAATGAAGAAACTGTTTCAAATAAAGATATTTCAGCGTTAAGGGAAAATATTTTAAATAATTCTAAAAAAACTTTAAAAAATCTTTCGGTTTTTTCGCTTTCCAAACGTGTTGATATGGTAGAAAAAACGGTTGAATTAATAAATGATTTAATAAAAAAAGGCGTAAAACCAAGTGAAATTTCAGTTATCACCCCTGTTCAGGATAAAATTTTAAAACATACATTTGATACTGAATTAAAAATAGGGAATACTTTATTCATTTCAGGGAATGAAAAATTAGCTGATAATTCTCTTGTAAAAGCTGTTTTAACTGTTTTGAAGTTGTCTGAGAATAAAATAATTGATGAATATGAACTGAGAATAATATTATCTAAATATTTGAATATTCCTATAAAAAATTGTAAGAAAATTTTTGAGATTTATTCTCAGGAGCATACAATTTCTGCGATTGAACTTGGTATTTATACGGAAGTGTTCTTTGAATTTGCAGAATTGCTGAAAAAATTAAAAGAGTCCGATTGGTCACTTTCTGAAAAAGCATATTTTGTATATTTAAATCTTGCCAAAAATGTTGATAAGTATGATTTGGCAAAATTTAATTTTTTCTTAAAAGAATTGCAGGATTTTGAAAAAGTTTTCAAAACTAATAAACCTGAAAATTTTGAAGAAGAAATTATTTCTCAGATAGAAAATTCTATAATATCTGAAAATCCTTATACAACGCTTGATGTAGATGTTAATGATTTAATAATTTCAACTCCTCAAAAAATTATTGATAATAAAATAAAAACAAAATATCAATTTTGGCTTGATATTTCTTCTCAGGAATGGATAATAGCCGATATAGGTCCTTTGTATAATTCGTGGGTGTTTCAGAAGAGCTGGGATAAAGATGAATATACCATAGAAGATAATATAAGATTATCTAAAGAAAAAACTTTCAAGACATTAAGAAAATTATACTTAAATTCTGAAAAAGTCATTGCTTTATCAAGCCTTTTTGATACACAAGGTGCAGAAAATTTCGGAGGAATAGAACAATATTTAATTCCTGAAAATTTTGAGCCGAATGAAAATAATGATACAAAGAAATTCAAGATTATTCCGAGAGATGACCAAAAACCTGTTTTAGAGTATAAAAAAGGAAGAATGGCAATTTCTGCTGTTCCCGGAGCAGGGAAAACGACAATTCTTCTGGCACTTATTGTTAAACTTATGGATAATGGGATAAATCCTGAAAACATATATGTTCTTACTTATATGGAATCTGCTGCAAGAAATTTCAAAGACAGGATAAAAAATATAAATCCTGACAGTACAAAAATGCCAAATATAAGTACAATTCATGGTCTGGCACTTAGAATTTTAAAAGAAAATGCAAATTATGAAAGACTTGGATTTAATTCTGATTTTGAAATTTGTGATGATACTCAAAGAGGAAATATTTTACGTTCTTTATCAAGTCTTGCTAATAATGATATGGAAGATTTTGACAGAGCAATTTCTGTTTTTAAGCTTAGCGGGGGAAGTTCAAAAGAGTATGATAATAAGAAAATAAATTATTTGCTTGAGCTGAATAAAGGCACATCAAGTGAAATGAAGTTATCCCGTTTTTTAAAATTTTTTAAAGCTTATCAGGAAAAATTAAAACAAAATAATTTAATTGATTATGACGATATATTATTAAGTGCCGTCAAGTTATTGGAAGAAAATGAAGATATTTTAGAGTATTATCAGGAAATTTGTGAATATATAATAGAAGATGAGGCTCAAGATTCTTCATCAGTTCAGCAAAGACTGATAAACCTTTTGAGTGCTAAACATAATAATTTAATACGTTGCGGAGATATAAATCAAGCGATTACTACAACTTTTACAAACGCAGATGTCGAAGGTTTTAAAGAGTTTATTGAAACATCAAACCGTGTCGATATGAATTGTTCCCAACGTTGTACAAAAGGTGTTTGGGAGCTTGCAAATTCGCTTGTTAAATACGGTAATTCAAAATTGAAAACTCCGTTTTATGAAATATACATGAACCCTGTTGAGGGTAAAAATCCTGAGGAAGAACACCCGCTGCATTCTTATATATACGATAATCCGTCAGATGAAAAAGTTTCGACAATGAGGATTATTAAATCACTTTTTGATAAAAATCCAAACTGTACGATTGGTGTTCTTTTAAGAAATAATTATCAGGTTAATAAATGGGCTGAATATCTTAATTCTTCAGGACTTACCGCTATTACAAGAAATGAGTGTTTAGGTCAGAAAAAAATATTTAAAGTTATTTTTTCAATATTAAAATTTATTTCTGAGCCGTTTAATAATGCAGTTGTGGCTGATGCATATTCTTCACTGTCAAAAATCGGTGTTTTTAAACCTCATTTAGATAAAATAATTGAAGCATTCCCTAAGGATTTTATTTCTCAGGATAATGATGAAATTTTTGATTCTGATTTGGCTCGCTTTCATTGGGATATGAATTATTGGTTGTCATTCCCTGAGCTGACAATAGATGAGCTTGCTCTAATGATTGGATTGAATTATTTTTCAGAAAGTTTGGAAAAATCTAATATTTATTTGATTTCTACTTTATGTGCAAAACTAAATTCAGGTTCTTTTTCGCAAACCGTTCAAAGGTTGGAAGAACTTTCTACAAGACCAAATCTTAGCGGATTTAAGTTCTTTTCAGAAGATGAAGAAGAGGATATGACAGGAGGTAAAATTCAGATTATGACTCTGCATAAGTCAAAAGGTGATGAGTTTGATTATGTATTTTTGCCTGAAATGAGTGAAAAAAATCTTACCCTTGATATAAACAGGTTAAAGCTGAAAAAATCTTCCGATTTTATGGAAAATGTCAGAGAATTGAATAAGAATTACAAACGTAAAACTGATGATGAAATGAAATTATTTTTGGTAAGTGAAAATTACAGATTGTTATATGTTGCAATAACAAGAGCAAAAAGACGATTATATATTTCTAATCATGCTGTTGAATTATATTACGGAAAAGAAAAGGAAGTAGCCCCAAGTGTTATTTTCGAGGATTTATTATAAGTTTTTATAAGATTAAAATATGTCATGCCAAAAAAATACATATTGATGATATGATATAGATGTATGAGATATCACAAAGATATAGTTCGGAGTAAATTATGGAAAAAGTAGATATATTCTCGGTGTTCACCTTATTAGGCGGATTGTCATTTTTCCTTTACGGAATTAGTTTGATGTCATCGGGATTGGAAAAAGTGGCCGGTGGAAGATTAGAGTCATTACTCAAAAAAATGACTTCAAATCCTATAAAGAGTTTTACATTAGGAGCTGTAATTACTGCGGTAATTCAATCATCATCGGCTGTTACAGTTATGCTAATTGGTCTTGTCAACTCAGGGATTATGGAATTGTCACAAACAGTCAGTGTAATTATTGGTGCAAACTTAGGTACAACAATTACAGCTTGGCTTTTGAGTTTGACTGCAATTCAGGAAAATGCGGCAATATTGTTTAAATTGCTGAAGCCTGAAACTTTTGCACCGATATTAGCTTTTATTGGTATTTGTATGATTATGGCATCAAAAAGCAACAAAAGAAAAAATATCGGTTCGATTTTTGTTGGTTTTGCAATATTGATGTTTGGTATGGAGGTTATGGCGGATTCAATGAAACCGTTGGCAGATATGCCTCAGTTTGCTCAGGTAATGGTTATGTTCCATAATCCAATACTCGCATTTCTTGTTGGTATGATTATTACAATGATTGTTCAGTCCTCATCAGCATCAATCGGTATTTTACAGGCAATGTCTTTGAATTGTGCAGTACCTTGGATTGTTGCTGTACCTATTATTTTAGGTCAAAACTTAGGTACATGTATTTCTGCAGTGCTCGCAAGTATTGGGGTAAATACTAATGCAAAACGTGTTGCAGGTATTCATGTCATTTATAATATTTTATCAGTCGGAATTTGTTTTCCAATGTTTATTATTGCTCAAATGATTTTTGATTTTGCAATAGCGCATCAAAATGTAAACCCGTTTGGAATCGCTGTTTTCCATACGGTTTATAATATTTTCACAGCATTTATGTTGTTCCCGTTTGCTAAAGTTATAGAAAAATTAACGATTAAATTTATTCCTGACAAGAAAGGTGAACATAAAGTATTCTTAGATGAAAGATTATTACTTTCGCCAAACCTTGCTATTGCGGAAGCTCAAAACAAAACAATAAAAATGGCATCTCGTGTAGAAAATAATGTTATTTATGCAACAAAATTGCTAAAACGATTCGAATCTAAGAAAGCTGAAGTTGTCGGTATAAATGAAGAAAAAATTGACAGATATGAAGATAAGCTTGAGAACTTTTTAATTAAAGTTTCAGGTAAAGATTTACCGGAAGAATTGAGTACGGCAGTTGGTCGTCTGTTGTTGAATATTGGTGATTTTGAAAGAATTGGTGACCATGCAATGTCTATTCTTCATGTGGCAGAAAAAATGAATGAAAAGAAATTAAGATTTTCCGAACCTGCTGTTGCCGATATTAAAGTAATAGTCTATGCGGTTTTGGATGTTCTTAAAATGGCGAAAACTGCTTATGAAAATTCCGATCATATTTTAGCACTTGATGTTGAACCATTAGAACAAGTTGTTGACAGACTTATCAGAAAAGCTAAGAAACGTCATATTAAACGTCTGCAAGACGGTCAATGTACTGTGGAATTAGACTTGATGGTTTCAGAATTGTTTAATGATTTGGAACGTATTTCCGACCATTGTTCTAATATTGCAACATCAATTCTACAGGCTCAAGACACTTCTGTTGACAGGCATGAGTTAATTAACAGATTGCGTGCAGCTGATAATACATCATTTAGTCAAAAATATGATGAATTTAAAGCTAAATATCCGTTAGTTGAAGTGTAGAAAATTAAGAAAATTTATTTATCAGATAGAATGGGGCTTTATTGCCCCATTTTTATATTTTAAGTGTCAGTAAAATAAATCATATATTAGCAGTATTTATTCAACATTTATTGAATTTTATTCATATTTTGTCGTCATTACAGATTGATTAAATAATAAAAATTATTATAAAAATAAATTAAGGATAACATTATGACATCATTTAATTCAATAAATTATTCAAGAGGAGGGTTTCAACAACCTCAATTATCGAGTTCAACAAAAAACAGATTGGAATCACTTGGAATTGATCCGTCGCTTGTTACCTCTGAGACGCAAGCGCAAGCAGTTATTGCTAAAAAAGAATTAGAAAAATGTTTTGAAGAATATGCTGCTATTCAAAATGCAAAACAAGAAGAACCAACAGAACAAAAGAATTTAACGGAAACAGACTTGATTGCTCAAGCAAAAACTCTTGCCGAACAATTAGGTATTTCTATAGAAAATGATGCTACATTTGATGAAATTACAGCCCTTATATCCAATGCTATCCAAGATATGATGAATAAAGCTCAAAATGATCCGTCAGCGATGGAAAGAGCACAACAATATCAAACAATGCTTGCTCAAATAACTGACGAGTATAACAATGTAACTACATCTAATTCAGGATTGTATTCCGCTATGTCTATGCAGGCTAATAACACAAGATATATGTTAGGTTTATAGCGTATTATATACTCTTATGGGGAATAGAAAGTTTAATTAAATCATTGTAAAGTCTCCTTTAAGGAGAAACTCAATGATTAAAATGCTTATGTTTGATTTAAAAAATTCAGAAAGAGATTTTTTAAAATCTATTGACACATCTGATTACGAAATAACTTATTATACT
>OMPX01000187.1 GCA_900313115.1 uncultured bacterium | reverse complement strand
GTTTGGATGAGAACTATTTGGTTCATGATATGTTGTTTGAGTATATGTTGCAGGGTGAGTGTATACTATTGTTGTTTTTCCTGTTGTTTCATCATAACCAAATGTATATCCTGCTTCAGGGTCATCTTTTGGTTGAATTACAACCACCAAACCTTCTGATATAAGTGCAGCAAGAGTTGTATAAGAAGAATCAAGACCACCGTCAATATCAATCCTTTTCTTTTCTTGTAAAGCTGTTCTTACTTCATTAAAATTGTGGCATACAGTACCGTCAACATCAAACATGTATCCTGCTTCTTTCATCAAGCTAAAGCTTGCATCTTCAAATCTGACAGCACCATTATTATCAACAACTCTATATTGAATTTTTGTTGCATCAAGTCTGTTCATGTACTCTGCATACACCTTGTCAGACTCGTTAGAAAGGCGTAACTTCTCAGCTTGGATATGCTGAGCACTGTATTCAATACTATGTTGTCTTGCCGTTAAGGTCAAAAGACGTACTTGTGATGCGGATAAACCCATCAGTTACTCCTTAATTCTTTTTCCTATGTTATTTATGACGGCATAATTAAGGAAAACTTTAGGTTTTTGTTATTTTTATTTACAAAACTTTACAAATATAATCAGTCATCCGATGAAGTTAATTCTTCGATTTTATTTTTTAGTTCTATAATTTCGTATTTCATTCTGTTCATTTCACAAGTTATAGGGTCAGGGATTCTGTTATGTAAAAGAACACCATCAGGATTAACGAATTTTTGTTTTACAATTCTTCCTGGGACACCGACAACTGTGCAGTTCTCAGGAACATCATCCACAACTACAGAACCAGCTCCGATTCTAACATTATCGCCAATTTTTATATTTCCAAGGATTTTTGCACCTGCACCGATTATAACGTGGTTGCCGATTGTGGGGTGACGTTTACCGTGTTCTTTTCCTGTTCCGCCAAGAGTAGCTTGCTGATAAATGATTACATCATCTCCTATTATTGCTGTTTCCCCAATAACAACCCCTTCTCCGTGGTCAATAAATAATCTTTCTCCGATTTGGGCTGATGGATGAATTTCTATGCCTGTGATGATTCTTGTAAGGTATGATATGTATCTCGGTAAAAATGGGATGCCGATTCTTTTCAGTTTGTTAGCAAATCTGTGAAACATTAGTGCCTGAAATCCCGGATAGCAAAATATTACTTCAAATATATTATTTGCAGCAGGGTCATTTTCGTAAATAACTTTTATGTCGTCTTTTATTTTATTTAATGTTCTAAAATGAATACCCATATTTTTAACCTTTTTAATCCTTAAATAGCTCCGTAGAAAGATATCTTTCTCCAAAATCGCAAATAACGGTTACTATTTTTTTGTCAGGATATTTTTGTGACAGGCATTTTGCAGCTGCAAGGTTAGCTCCTGATGAGATTCCGCATAAAATTCCGTGACATTTTGCAAGTTCTCTTGCGTTTTCTATTGCCAAATCCCCGTTTATATCAAGTATACCATCAAGTTTTCCGGACTTATAGATATCTGTGACGAAGTTTGCACCAATTCCCTGAATTTTGTGCGGACCAGCTTGCCCTTCTGTTAATAGCGGGCTTTCTTTTGGTTCTACACCATACACAAGCACATCAGGTTTTATTTTGTTAAAACCGTTTTTAAGCCCGATTGCTGTTCCGCCTGTTCCTATTCCTGCACAAATTATATCAATATTTCCGTTTGTATCATCATAGATTTCTTTTGCAGTATTTTCTTCATGTGCTTTGGGGTTAGCAGGGTTAGAAAACTGCATTGGAATAAAGCTGTTCGGATATTCTTTTTGTAGCTCGTTTGCTCTATCCACAGCGCCTTGCATACCTAATTCTTTTGGTGTGAGAACAAGCTCTGCTCCGTAGGCTTTTATTACTTTTTTTCTCTCCTCAGACATATTTTCAGGCATAACAATTTTTATTTTCAGTTTCATTACAGCACAACACATTGCAAGACCAATACCTGTGTTTCCGCTTGTCGGTTCAATTATAACCGTATCATTGTTAATCTTTCCTTCTTTTAATGCAGTATCCAGCATTGCAAAAGATGCTCTGTCTTTGATTGAATTTGAAGGGTTATAAAATTCAAGTTTTAAGGAAATATTTTCATTATATTTTACTAACGGTGTATTTCCTATTAATTCTAAAATGTTGTTATATATCATAATTCGTCCTCGTTTTGTAACTTTATATCTTAATTTAATATAAAATTCATTACCGAATTGGCTATTGTCATGATTATTGTAACAAAAATATGAGATACCTTTGTGAAAACTTAATATTTTCTTTTAAATTTTTGTAGAATAATTTATAATTTTCTTACTACAGGGGGTTATGTTATGGCAAAAGTTCAGACTATTGATGTTAATTCAATGACAAAAGATGTTGAGATTAAAGCGAATTCCAAAAATACAATTTTGTATTTAAAGGGAATAACAAGTATTGATGGGTTAGTATCAGGTTCAGATACTGACGATACTCTGACAATAACTTTGGGTAATGGTTACAAAGTTACATTAACTGACTACTTTGCAAAAAACGGTAAATTCCCTATTAAAACGATAAAAACTGATTCAGATTCATGTGATTTGATTACTTATGTGAATGATAATTACAAAAAGGGCACACATCAAAATGTGTTAGTTAGTCTTGTAAGAAGTATCACAACAAGTGTTTTTGATGATACAATTCAAATTTTTAGAGAAAATGGTGCTACTGTAAATGCAAACAAGGGTAATGATACTATATACTCAGGAGAGGGAAATGATACGTTAATTGGTGGTCTTGGGGAAAATAAAATTGAGTATGAGTATGATGATTATAATAATAAGCAATTTGGAAAAGATGTAATACAGTTAACCAAGGGTGAAACGTTACATATTAATGTTACTTATGATGGAGATTATAACAAAGATACTTTGGGTGAATACGTTCCGTTAACTTTTGCAAGAGGTACCGGAAAAGGTTCAAACGATTTAATAATTACAAATAACAAAAATTCAAATGATTCAATAATTATTAAAAACTATTACGGTAAAGAAACAGGTGCAAAGGTTTTAATTAATGGTAAAGATTATACAGAGAGTATAATAAATGAAGCTTCACAACTTAATGAGAAACACATTGTAAAAGCAAAACTAAATGGTTCTGCTCTTGCAGATTATATTGATGCATCAGATGCCGACCCCACAAAAACCAAGTATGACAGAAAAACTGATACAACTATAAATACAGGTGTGACTATAAATGCGGGTGCAGGTAACGATACAATAATTGGTTCAGCATATAACGATACAATTATTGGGGGGAAAGGCAAAAATACAATAATATATGATTCTGCAGAGTTTGGGCATGATGTTATAAAATTAACAAAGGGTGAAACCTTATACATAAATTTTGAAGATGAACTGTCCGAAGCAACTCTGTCTTATGGAAAAGGTGTTAATAAAAATGATCTTTTGATTCAGGTTGATGATGATGATGAGAATACAATTACACTTAAAAATTATTTGTTAAAAAATACAGGTGCAACTGTTTATATCAACGGAGAAGATATTTCAAAAAATGCTGCGTTAGACACAATTGAAGAAGATTATTTCTTAAAAGAAAACGGATCGTTAAGAACATCAAAATACACAGGTACAGCTTTGGCTGATGTTATAGATGCATCAGAGGTAGATGTTGCATCAAAAACAAAGAAAGATAAATCAGGAAATATAATATCTCAGGCAGGACTAACTCTGAATACAGGTTTGGGTGATGACAGAATAACAGGAACTCAGTTTAATGATACTATTACAGGTGGTTTAGGTGAAAACACTATTGTTGTGAAAGATAAAGAGTTTGGTACTGATACTGTAAACCTTACTAAGGGTGAAAAACTGACTCTTGATATGTCTGCGTATGTAAGTCCTGAATTTTTAATAGAAAAGAACGATATCCATATAAAAACTGATAATGGTACTCTTATATTGAAGAATTTTGCTAAATCTAATGTGGTTGGTGTCGATGGGTATGTTAAGGTGCTTTTATCAGGGGATAAAACTCTTAACTTAAATGAAGACAATATTTTTAACTATACATATACGTCTGAACGATTTGTTTTGGGGAAAAACAATGTTTTAACTTTTACAGGTACAAGATTTGGCGAAACAATAGATACTACGGAAATTACAAAACCTGTAACAATAAAGGCGGGTGCAGGGGTAAATACTATAGTTATTGATGATTCAAATAGTTTTGATATAACAGTTGCGGAAGAAAAATTAAACGCAAAAAATATTATTAAATTTAAAAATGATATTGATACTAATTATGCATTTACAAGGTACGGTAACGATTTAATTATTTCAAAAGGAACAAATTCAAAAGTAACAATAAACGGATATTTTATAGAAAGAGGTGATAAAACAAAATACGCCGATATTGTGTTTAAGATTGCAAATGAAACAAAAACGTTTGAACAGTTGGTTTATATTACCGGAAAAGAATTCATCACTCAGGTAAGCGGTAAATATACAAGTAATGTAGATGGCGCTTATATCGTTGGTAGTGACGGAAAAGATACTATATATGGCGGAGCAGGTTCTCAAACAATTAATGGTGGAAAAGGCAATGATACAATTTATGGCGGAACAGGTAAAGTTCCTCAAAGTCCTAATTTCTCAGAACAAAATACAATAGTTTTTGATAAAGATTGTGGAAATGATACTGTTGTATATGATGGGACTTGGAATGTATTAAAGTTTTCTGAGTTAACAACAGAAGAAAATTTTTATCAAAACGTTTTTGCGTGGGAAGATAGAAATAATTTAAAACTGTCTTATAACAATAATATAATCACATTGAAAAACTATAAAGGTCATGAATTGTATTATGATTTTAGAGTAGGGGATTCAACAATCACAATGGAGGATTTCTTAAAAAATACAATCTATAAAGTTGATCCTACAGACCCTGTTGAACCTACAGAACCAACTGAGCCAACTGAACCTGAAAAAGATAAGTATGAACTTGCAAACATAACAATAGGTACGGATAGCGCCGATGCTTTAGTTCAAACTTTTGGAGAAAGTAATCATTCTGCGTATAATAATCAATTAAATATTCTAAAAAAAGAATACGGTGCAACTGATGAATGGATAGGAAAATATTGCAATGATTTGAGTGCAAAAGCTCATGATGTATCAACTAAATACTCAAATGTTCAAGGTGTATTGTCAGATATAAGCTGGTATGAATATCTTATCTCAAATTATGATAATCCTAATTATACGGGTGATACATACTTTAAGCATTG
>OMPX01000173.1 GCA_900313115.1 uncultured bacterium | reverse complement strand
TGTTCTCCGTTATTTAGTGATTTTTCTACAAACTTTCTTTTTGTGCCATAACAGTTTCCTGAAAATTCTGCCCATTCCAAAAATTCATCATTTTCTACAGCCTTCATAAAATCTTCTTTTGAACGATAAAAATAATTAACGCCCTCTTCTTCACCATTTCGAGGAGCACGTGTCGTATACGAAATAGAAAGTTTTATATCAGAATGTCTTGAAAGTAACTGCTTTATAACAGTGCCTTTCCCAACACCTGATGAACCGGATATTACAAATAATTTCTTTGAATCACTACTCATTTTATCGAATTTTATATAAAACAAAGAACAGTTTCAAGTACAAGCTTTAAGCAAAATATTTATTTAGACTTACAATTTTCTGCCAAAAATGATATAAGTCGTTTTGTTTTTTGTTTTAATCTTGTAATTATACTCATACTAATAATACATCCTGCGCAAGTTGTAAGTAAAATATCCGCATTTGCATTTATAATATTATTCTTTTTTGTTTCTCTGATTGGCTTTGTATCCCTCAAAGAAAGAGGATGTTCAAAGTTTCCGAAACCACAGCAGTCATCGAAACCAACCATTTCATTATAGATGACATTATCAATATTTTTAATAATATTAATTCCTGAATTATTTTCTGAATGGCAAGGCTTATGGTAAGTTACTTTGTAATTCTTATCGGCAGTGAATTTTAAACCATTTTTTTCTATAAGTGAATAGATGTCAATAATTTTTAATTTATTCAGCTTATTATCATCAATCATTTTTGCGTATTGTTTCCACGCCCATTCACAACTTGCACAATCAGTAATCAGATATTCACATTCATCAGGAATTTTTGAAATATTTTCCTTTGCCTGTTCTGCGAATCTTTCAATATTTCCTGTTGTATAAAACGGCATACCGCAACAATTAAAATCGATATCATAAGTTTTAATATTCATTTTATGCAACAGGTTATTTGCATAATCGGTTATATGCGGTTTTAAAGCAGAAATACACCCGCCAAAATAAACAGCAGTTGTGGTTGGGTTTTGTGGTTGTGGAGTTATTTTCTTCCTGTGAAAAATTTTAGAAATTATTTTTATAAGATTTAAGCCTGTATTAAATATCCATTTTGACTCCAATAACGCATATATTTTACCAATCAAAGATTGTTTAAAATACTCATGCTTGGCACTCAGGATAATATCTACAACATTTATTTCACTCGGGCAAACTTTTGAACACTTATTACATTTCAGGCATAAATCGAGGTACTTATTAATATTTTTGTTCATTTTTAGTTTCCCGTGAATAATACCATCAAGCATTATAAATTGGCCGCGAGAAACTGTGCATTCATTCCCCGTCAACTTAAACAACGGGCAGTCAGACTGACAGATTCCACATTTAGAACATCTGTGCACTTCTTCTTTATAGTCAGATAGAGATTTAAAATTTTTTTCCTTCATTTATACCTCTACTTACTATTATTTACCCCTTTTTTAGATACCCAATTTTCTAAAACTCTCATTGGTGCTCTTGTTATAGCAAGCGACCATTTAGAAACATTTTTGGTGATTACGCTCAGGGCTCCGACATTTGCACCTTCTTCAATTGTTACAGGTGCAACAAGTACGGAATTTGAACCTATTTTTACATTATCTTCAATTATTGTTTTACTCTTTACCTTGCTCAAAGGGTTATAGTTTGCCGTAATTGTACCGGCACCAATATTTACTCCTGAACCGATTTCACTATCGCCAATATATGTTAAATGGCATGCGTTTGTGTGGCTTTTTATGTGAGCTTTTTTAACTTCTACATAATTACCGATTTTTACATAATCATCAAGAGTAACATCACCTCGTAAATGAGCAAACGGACCTATTTTACAATTAGAGCCAATAGTATTTTTACCTTCAATATATGTTGACGGATAAATGATAGTATCCTTTCCTATTTCTGTTTGAGGGTCTATCCAAGTTGAATCCGGATCAACAATTGTTATACCATCTGTCATATATTTTTCTAAGGTTCTTTTTGTAAGCATTTTTGTTGCCTGGGCAAGATTAAGTTTTGAGTTTATACCATAGATTTCTTCATTTCTTTCCAGAATATGAGCATTTACACTTAAACCTTGTTTATTACCCCATTCAATAATGTCTGTAAGATAATATTCGCCTTGCGCATTATTAGTTTTGAGTTGAGAGAAAGCGCCTTTAATTTTTGCCCAATTCAAACAATAAATCCCTGCATTAATCTCCTTCACAGATTTTTGTTCTTGAGTTGCATCTTTTTCTTCAACAATTGAGTTAAGAGAGTTGTCGGAATTTCTGATAATTCTTCCGTAATTAGTCGGGTTTTCAAATATTGCACTCATTACAGTGATGTCGGATTTCATATCTCTGTGGGCTTCAATAAATGTTTTCAAGGTATCAGATGTAATAAGCGGAGTATCACCGCAAAGAATAATCACTTCCCCGTCAAAGTTTTCTAAATATGGGCAAACCATGCTAACTGCGTGACCTGTGCCAAGTTGAGGAGATTGAAGAACTGTTTTTGCGTTTGTATAATTTTCTTTTACATATTCTTCAACACGTTCTGCCTGATGCCCAACGATGACATAATTTTCATCCGCTAATCCTGTTTCATTCACAGCATCAATAACGTAACCTAATAGTGTTTTAGAATAAATCTGATGTAAAACTTTTGGAGTATCAGATTTCATTCTTGTACCTTTTCCTGCCGCTAATATTACTGATTTAACCATATTCATACCTCACTCTTTGATTATATTATAGCATGGATAAATTATAGTTTAGCAAACGCAGTTTGCTAAACGGTGACTAAGTGAATCGTGACTAAGTGACTAAGAATAATTTACTTAGTCACTTAATGACCTAGTCACTTAATCAC
>OMPX01000186.1 GCA_900313115.1 uncultured bacterium | reverse complement strand
TATTATACAATAGAAGGAGATGAAACAGAACACGATATTCCTAGTGATAGAACATTTGATGATTATTTTTACAAATTATTTGAAAAAACAAGTATTTCTACTTCAACTAAAATACAAGAAGTTTCTGACGAAATGAATTTGAAGAAAGCAGAAGCAATTTATGAAGCTGATATGAACAGAATCAACTCAAAAGATGCAAGATATGATACAGAGCTTTCTCAGTTAGAAACAGAAAGAAATGCAATAAAACAAGAAATGGAAACATTGAAAAACGTAGCTAAAGAAAACGTAGACAGAACATTCAAAATCTTCTCTTAACAGCTCGTTTAAACAAGATTAAAAATATAATTTTCCCTATAATTTTTCCTATTTTATTTTGCCACTTGAAAAAGTGGTTTTATTTTTTTATTTAATATATAAGATTATAGGAAATTCTCAAGAGTTCTCTTAAAATAGAAAAGAGGCTTTTACAAACCTCTTTTTCTCTATATTATTCGCTTATCGCAGCTCTTAATCTTACTTTTGCTCTTGCAAGCGCAGCTTCTGCTCTTCTGATATCAATTTCTACAGATTTTTCTAACAGTCTTGCCTGCGCTCTCTCCATTGCGGATTTTGCTCTGGCTACATCAATATCAGCACCGTTTTCAGCCATATCTGTCAAAATAATTGCATTGTTATCTTTGAATTGAAAAACCCCACCCATTGTAGTGAATAAAATAGGTTTTTCGTCTTTTACTACTTTGGTTATTCCGACATCAAGGGCTGTCATTACAGGAACGTGATTTTCTAATATGCCAAATTCACCGTCTACACCTTTGGTATATATTTCAGAAACATCTTCGTCGAAAACAACTTTATCATGTGTAATTAATTTTAAATGCATATTTTACCTCACTATAAAGTCTTTGCTTTTTCAACAGCTTCCTCAATAGTACCTACCATATAAAAAGCTTGTTCAGGAAGATTATCATGTTTTCCTTCAATAATTTCTTTAAAGCCTTTTATAGTATCTTCGAGTTTTACATATTTACCTGCAATACCTGAGAACTGTTCTGCAACATAGAATGGTTGAGACAAGAATCTTTGAATTTTTCTTGCTCTGTTAACAGTTTCCTTGTCTTCTTCGGATAACTCATCCATACCTAAAATAGCAATAATATCTTGCAATTCTTTATATTTTTGCAAAATTTCAAGCACTTTACGAGTGGTTTCGTAATGTTCCGAACCGATAATATTTGGATCAAGCACTCTTGATGTTGATGCCAGAGGATCAACAGCAGGATAAATACCCAAAGATGCAATTTGTCTTGATAAAACTGTAGATGCATCTAAGTGTGAGAAAGTTGTTGCCGGTGCAGGGTCTGTTAAGTCATCAGCAGGTACATAAATTGCCTGAACAGACGTAATAGAACCATCCTTTGTTGAAGTGATTCTTTCTTGTAATTCACCCATTTCTGTTGCCAATGTCGGCTGATAACCAACCGCAGACGGCATACGGCCCAACAACGCTGAAACTTCTGAACCTGCCTGTGTAAATCTGAATATGTTATCAATAAATAATAACACATCCTGTTTTGAAAAATCTCTAAAATATTCAGCAGCCGTAAGAGCTGATAGACCAACTCTCATTCTTGCTCCCGGCGGTTCATTCATCTGACCGTATATCAAAGCAACTTTATCAAGTACACCAGATTCTTTCATTTCATTCCAAAGGTCGTTACCTTCACGAGTTCTTTCACCAACACCACCAAATACGGACACACCCGAATGTTCTTGCGCAATGTTGTGGATAAGCTCCATAATAAGTACGGTCTTACCTACACCTGCACCACCAAACAAACCAATCTTACCGCCTTTTTGATATGGTTGAAGTAAGTCAATTGCTTTGATACCTGTTTCCAAAATCTCGATATCTGTATTTTGATCTGTTAATTTTGGAGATTCTCTGTGAATTGGCAAGTAATTTTCTTTTTGAATATCACCTAATTGGTCAACAGGTTGCCCGATAACATTCAAAATTCTTCCTAAAATCGGTTTTCCAACAGGAATCTTGATAGGTTCACCCGTATTTACAACCTTCATTCCTCTTTTAAGACCATCTGTTGATGACATTGCAACTGTTCTTACTTTGTTTGCACCTAACATTTGCTGTACTTCTGCAACAAGAATATTTCCGTCATCCATTGTAATATTTAATGCGTTATAAATTTCAGGCAAATTGCCATGCGGAAATTCAACGTCAATAACAGGACCGATAACCTGAGTAATCTGTCCTTCATTTAAAGCTAATTCATAATCTAAAGCTACCATAATTATCCTCTTACTTATCTGATATGTATTATTGTAAAGCATGTTTATTAAAATGGCAATAAGTTTTACAATTGATTTTATGATATTATCAAATTATGAAATTTGAAGAAAAAACTCTTAAATCCGAATACGTATATAACGGTAAAGTTTTAGATATAAAAAGAGATGAAGTTTTAATATCAAACGGTCACAAATCTGTAAGAGAAGTTGTTGAGCACTCCGGCGGAGTTGTGATTTTGGCAGTTCAAAATGATGAAGTGCTTACGGTAGAACAATTCAGATATCCGCTAAAAAAGACCTCAATTGAGCTTCCTGCAGGTAAACTTGAAAAGAATGAAAATCCTGACGATGCAGCCAAAAGAGAATTACAAGAAGAAACAGGATATATCGCCAACAAATGGGATTCTCTCGGGTACATATACACAACACCGGGGTTTTGTGACGAAAAACTATATCTGTACTTAGCTCAAGATCTTGAATTTGTAAAAGAAAAACCTGATGAGGACGAAATTCTTCAAGCTAAAAAAACACCAATAAAAGATATTTATAATATGATACATAGTGGAATGATTAACGATTCAAAAACAATTTGCACAATTTTTAGAGCAGGGAAATACTTAAATGATTAAACTTGTAGCAACAGATATTGATGGAACAATATTACCTTATTCAGGAGAATTTACAGATGAGGTAAAGAACTGCATAAAAAAACTAAAAGCTAACAATATTAAAGTTGTTATTGTTACAGGCAGAATGTTTGAAGGTGCAAAGAAAATTGCACAAAGACTTGATTTAGACACTCCGATAGTTTCATATAATGGCGGATATATAAAAACATTATCGGGTGAAATACTTTATGAAAAAAATCTGCCCGAAAACTATGCCAAAGATTTAATCAAGTGGGCAAGAGAAAATAATATACATATAAATCTTTATGCAGACGACACTCTCTACTCTGAAAAAGATGATGACGAAATAAAACGATATTCAGAATACCAAGGGCTGAGTTATACGGTCAAAAATTTCTCTGAAATATCATTAAACAGAATACACAAAATTCTTGCAATAGACTACACTAATGCAGAAAAAGTTACATCTTGGGTTGAGACTATGAGTAAAAAATATCCCGATTTATATATAATAAAATCGACACCTTTTTTCTGTGAATTTTCAACCAAGACCGCAACAAAAGCTTGTGCCGTTGAGTTTTTAACACAATATTGGGGATTAAAAAAAGAAGAAGTCTTAACAATCGGAGATCAGGATAATGATATTGAACTATTGAAAGCTGGCGGCATTAGTGTCGGAATGGGTAACGGAACAGAAAACCTGAAAGCACATGCAGATTATATAACAGATACTGTCGATAATAACGGTTTTGTTAAAGCTATTGAAAAATTTGTAAAAATATAAAGGGGAAATAATGATACCATACAGAGTTGGAACAGGATATGACATACACAGACTTGAAGAAAATCGAGATTTGATTATTGGAGGGGTTAAAATCCCTTATGAAAAAGGGCTTTACGGACACTCTGATGCAGATGTTCTGATTCATGCAATAATTGATGCACTATTAGGGGCTCTTGCACTCCCTGATATTGGGACAATTTTCCCTGACACAGATTCTAAATACAAAGATGCGGACAGTACACTTTTACTAAAACACGTTTGTAACTTGGTTAAAGAAAAGGGCTACAAAATCGGGAATATTGATTCAAATATTATTGCACAAGCACCAAAAATGATGCCATATATCCCTAATATGAAAAAAAGATTGGCAGAAGTTATGAATACAAATATTGACAATATATCAGTAAAAGCAAAAACAAATGAAAAAATGGATGCCGTTGGCGAAAAACTCGCAATTGAAGCAAACGCAATTGTTATTTTATATAAGGAGTAATTATGAAATTTTTACATTCAATGATTAGGGTAAAAAACTTGAAAGAATCTATGAAATTCTATACGGAAATAATGGGGCTAAAACTAACTGAAGAACGCAGACTTGAAGATTGCACACTTTATTTTTTAACAGATGAAGAAAGCGGAGTTCAAATCGAGCTTACAGACAACGATGAAATTCCTGGCAATGGCTACAGTAATGGTACTGCTTTTGGTCATTTTGCGTTTTACTGTGATGATTTCGATAAATTCACAGAAAGACTTAATAAAAACGGATATAAATACTTATATGAACCGTTTGATTTAACAGGCAAAGGTTCAAACATTGCTTTCATAAATGATCCTGACGGAAATGAAATAGAACTTATTCAAAAAGTAGTTTGGTAGGGGTAGGGGTAAATAATTTTGGTAAATAATTGGGACAAATATCCATTCATTTAAGAATTGTGTTATAATCTGATTATAAAATCCCAAACAAGAAAGGCTATCACAAATGGGAGATGAAGATAAGCAGTTTGATGCCACGCCGCAGAAACTGCAAAGAGCCAGAAAAGAAGGACAAGTAGTAAAGTCAAAAGACGTATCAACTGCTTTATCTTTGCTTGTTGTTTTTTCCTTTATTATGCTTATGGCACCCATTACTTGGAATTTAATATGCGGTTTGTTCAAAAACTTATATGCACAAATTCCTAATCAACACGTTAGTAACATCGGATATTTATATGTATTGACATCAGCAATATTACCAACCGTTGCCATAATAGGTTCAACACTAATTGTTGCAGCTTTTATCGCTATTGTCGGGGATTTTATTCAGGTAGGACCATTGGTTGCAATTGCACCGCTTATACCAAAACTCGATAAACTTAACCCAACAAAATATTTTAAAAATTTATTTTCAATAAAAACATTGTTTGAGCTTTTTAAGAATATACTAAAAGTTTGCATTTTAGGTCTTGTTGGCTGGGTGGTGTATTCAGCTCATTTAAAGGGTATTCTGATGCTTGCCGCAATCGACAACAATTTTGCTGTTATGAATGAATTTGGAAGTTTATTAAAAGACTTTATCTATAAAGCCTGCATTGCATTCTTAATCATTGCTGCAGCAGATTACGGTGTTACGAAATGGAAATTTTTAAAAGACCAAAAAATGTCTTTTAAAGAAATAAAAGATGAATATAAAAACCAAGAAGGTGACCCTCACGTAAAATCAGCACTTCGCCAAAGACGTATGCAAATGCTTCAAAGAGGCGCAATGGATTCTGTCGCAGAGGCTGATTTTGTTGTGAGAAACCCGACCCACGTGGCATGTGCATTAAAATATGATGCACAAACAATGATGTCCCCAACCATGCTTATGAAAGGTGCTGAACTTATTGCGAAGGAAATTATCAGGATTGCAGAAGAGAATGATGTTCCTGTCGTAGACAACCCTCCTGTTGCACGTGCATTATACAGAATGGTTGAAATAGGACAGCAAATACCTCCGGAATTATTTAAGGCAGTTGCAGAAATTCTATTATTTGTTTACAACTTGAAAAATAAACAGAATCAAGGTAAGATAGAATAGTCAAATATTTAAATATTTAATAAACCATGGATAAACAGAGTCTATTAAAACAGTATGTAAGTATAGTACAGAGAGTAGCTAAAATTGAGCAACGTCGTGTACCTAATCACATGATTGAGTATGAAGAGTTGGTCAGTATTGGTATTATTGCTGTGCAAGCAATGATTAAGGGTAAAACCGAAGAGCAATTGCAAAAATATAACGATGCATATATGGGCACAGCAGTAAAATGGGCAATAAGGAACGAACTTCGCCACAGATACAAATGGTACTCAATGAAACAAAAATCTGATAACGAAGGAGACGAAGGCGGAGAAGAAGGTCCTGAAAATTCACCAACATCAGTAAAGGAAGCTGTTTATCAAACAATTTTATCAATCGACAGTTTAGCTGCTGCAGCAAGCGATAATGATTCGCCATTTGACTTTATCAAAGATCCGCATGCAATGCCTGATGAAAATGCAGAGATTGTTGAAATGAGTCGATTGATAAAAGAAGCTATTGCAAACTTACCTCAAAAAGAGCGTACTGTAGTCGAATATAGATTCTACAGAAACATGCAAGCCAAAGATATTGCAACAATGATTGGACTTTCCCCATCTCGTATTACACGTATTATACAGGGTGCATTAGTCCAAATTCGTGAATATTTAAAATCTAAAGGTAGAAATGATTATTAGTAGTAATTTTTTAAGCCTAATGTATGCCTAATGTCGTATTTATACAATAATTAACTATAAAGTGATTAAGTGACTAGGTCATTAAGTGATTAAGTAAATTATTCTTATTCACTATTCACTTAGTCACCGTTTATCAGTTGTAGTCGTAGGGTGCGTCGTTTGACGCACCGATTATAATAATTTCGTATTTTCAATTTTATAACACCC
>OMPX01000126.1 GCA_900313115.1 uncultured bacterium | reverse complement strand
GTCCAAAATATTTTTGTATATAATCGCATACAAATTGTTTTGTTTTTGGTTCTCTATTAAAGGCTGTTTGATGTATAAGTTGAACAAGCCCTTTTTTATATATCATTTCACCTTTTGTATGAGCGGTGAATGATACGCTGTCTGAGGTCATAGGTTTTGTTTTAAACTCTGAATTGCGTACCTGTTTTGAATTTTGTTGAATATTGTTAAAATTGATTTTATTATTAATTTCCATACCACACACAAACGTAAAATATTTACATAAATATTAAAACAAAGTGTGTTGGAAAATTGCGCATATTAGTAGATTTTCTTAACAAAATATAAAAGTTAGGCTAAGTATTTTTCAATTTTATCTTTGTCAAAGACTTCTATACTATCTTTTCCATGAATAAATACCATACAAGATATCAATGATTTAAAGGATTGAAATTCAGGATAGGATAATTTTTCTCTCAAATCTGTCATATTATTTGCTAAAAATTCTGTTATTACAGTTTTGTCGTTATAAACTAATTCTGATAAGTAATCAAAGGCTTGTTTTGATTTTACACCTTCTATGTATATTTTATCAGGTGATTGAAATTCTATAAATCTTAGAGCTTTATCCAAGTTAAAGCCAACATTTTCATTTAATTCGCACTGGTGAACATTTTTTAAATCATATTTTGAAATAGATTCAATTGTCATAATGTTGTTTGAATATTTAGCGGCTTCAATTAATAACGAGTAGATAACGTGGGTTTTTCCACTTAATTGTGTTCCGCAAACCAGAATTATTCCGGGGATTTCCAAAGCTTTTGTCAGCAATTGACATTGTCTTTCATCATTAATCAGAGAATGTAATTCAACCGGAGGTTTGTATATTTTTAGAGCAATTCTTTCTCCGATGATGGTTGGGAAAGCTGAAATGCTTGCTATAAGAGTTATTTCGTCAACTTTAAAACAAAGCTTTCCTAATTGCGGAACTTCGCAAACCGATGGATCTAAATTTGACAGCATTTTTAATTTTGAAACAAACGAAGATACCAAAATATATGGAATAGTCCCTTTGTTTTGATAATTTCCTTGTTGTTTGAAAATAAGATTTAGCCCTGCATCTGATTGTTCAAAATAAAGTTCGTGCACATCTTCAATAATTGCTTGTTTTAGGATTGCACGAATAATTTTTTGTATATGTTCTTCGCTCAAATCTTCGCTGTGAAGTTCTTCTGTCCAATCAAAGTCTGAGTCTTTTGTGGATGTGTAAATTTTATCAACGGTTGCAGGTGTATTATAGTATTCATCAATTTTTGCAACTATGCTTGCTTCAGATGATATTACAGGCTCAATAGAACATTCAGCTGTTTCAATAATTTTATCAATTACAAATAAATCGAGCGGATCTGCCATCGCAACAGTTAAAACATCTTCTATTTTAAATAGAGGTATTACATTATACTTTCTTGCATCTGCAAAATTGATATAATCTAAGCATTTTACATCAAGTGAATAGTCATCAAGATTAACATAAGGGATATGTAATTTTTTTTCTAAAAATTTAAGCAATGTCGCTTCATCAAGAACATTTGATGATATTAGTGCCTGCCCGATATTAATTCCTTCAGCCATAGCAAGTTTTTGGGCTTTATCAAGTATATCATACTCAACAAGTCCATCTCTTACTAATTCATACTTTAATTTTTCTAAGGTTTTGTTAGTAATTGTTTCCATTTTAACCTGCTATGCTTTAAGGTATTCGTTTACTTTGCTAACTACAAAATCAAGGTCAAATGGTTTTGTTATATATTCATTTGCTCCTGTTTCTTCTCCAATGAGTTTATCTTCTTCTTGCGATCTTGCTGTTAGCATAATTATAGGTATATTCTTATATTTGTTATCAAACTTCAGTAATCTGCTGATTTTATAACCATTCATTTTTGGCATCATAATGTCTAATATTATTAAATCAGGAATAAGTTCCTTGGCGGATTTAAGACCATCTTCCCCATTAAAGGCTGTAAAACACTCATATCCTTCAGCCTCTAAAACAAATTTTAAACTTTCAACGATATCCTGCTCATCATCGCAAATAAGAATTTTTTTCATTCAATACCCCTTTTTAACATTATATCATATTAAACTTAAATTCTCATATCTTTTACAACCGGTAACACAAAATAGAATGAAGACCCTTTATTAAGTACGCTGTCACACCATATTGCACCGTTGTGGTCAGATATAAGTTGTTTAGCGATGGCTAATCCTAAGCCAGACCCTCCAACATCCCTTGATAGAGAGTTTTCTATTTGTTCAAATTTATCGAATACATGGATTAAATCATCTTTGTCTATTCCTATGCCCTGATCGGAAACACAAACCTGTACATATTCTCCTGCTAATTTACTGATAACAGGTTTGAAACAATCTTCTGCAACTATTTCATCTGCCATTATCATTTTGGCAGAAATAGTTATTATCCCTTTATCGGGAGAAAATTTAATAGCATTTGAGACAAGGTTGGTAAGAACTTGTTCAATTCTGTCTGTGTCCATGCATACATCTTTTATATTTGTGTCAGTCCGTACATTCAAACTTAAATTTTTCTGAATTGCAATTTGAGACAGGCTTTGAACAACATCATTTATAACAGGTAAAACGGATGATGGTTTAAAATCATAATCCATTTTTCCTGCTTCAATTTTAGACATATCGAGTAAGTCATTGATGATTCTCGATAATTTTTTTACATTTCTTTTTGCCATATCAAGAAATTTTTTCATGTTATCAGTTATTTCACCTGCTTTTCCGCCCGAAACAATGTCCAGAGAGTTTTTAATTGATGTTAACGGTGTTTTTAGCTCATGTGAAACTATTGAAATAAATTCTGATTTTAAGCGTTCTAATCGTGCTAATTCTTTATTTTTTCTTGTTATTTCCTGATATAAAGTTGCACTTTTTAATGGTTGAGTTACCTGATTTACTAATGTCTGAAAACATTTTTCATCATCGGAAGAAAATTCTTTTTCCCTGAATATTTCGGAATATCCATGACATTCATCGTTCAGTGTGATGTAGGATAGTAATTTGTGATAATTTAGTATCTCAAAATCATATTCTTCTATTGTGTGCTTAATCTCTTGTTCTAATTCAATATCATCAATAGAGAACATTTCAGTAATATTCATTCCTGAATTTTTATAATTTAATACTGCTCTGAGCTTTAGTGCTTCAATAAGTCTTTCGGATAATCTACAGTTAGAATTTATTAGTAATACAGGTGTTTTGTCGTCTTTAAACGACAGAGTGCAAGAAATATTTGAATTTAAAGACTTATCAATTCCTTCGTTTAGGACATCAACCAATCCGTTTTTACTAAGACTTCCTGCTAATTGTGAGCTTGTGTTATATAAAACATTTAGTTGATACAAGCTGTTTGCTAATTCTTGGTTAGATTTATAGAGCTTTTTAAGTGACTTTCTGGCTCTTAAACCGGCATCAATTGTAGATTTTAATATATTCTGATTGATTGGGACGGATACAAACAAATGTGCGTTTGAAAGAATATCTTGGCTGCATTCTTTTTTACCCAACAATAGCAAAATAATGACCTGAAAATTTTTAAGATTTCTGTACAGGTGTTTGAAATCTTTTTCGCAGTCAGTATCGAACATGACGATATCCGGTGTATCAACTTTCATAATATCCATAATAGTTGTTTCGTCAGAGGATATTAAAAATTCATGTTCCAACAGTGTCGTCTGAACCACTGTTTGAATATCTATATTATCAGTAACCAATAAAATCTTAGCCATATTTATATCGTACCAATAATTATATTTTTGGCAAAACGTAAATATAACGTAACAAAATAGAAAGAGAGGCTTTATATTTGAAATAATAATTTTGCTGTGGTAAATTCAGTTTATAGGGGGATAGATGAAGGGTATTATATTTGATTTTAACGGAACATTATTTTGGGATTCTCAGCTTCATTATGATGCGTGGAGAAGCTTTTCGGAAAAGCTCAGAGGGTATCCGTTTACAGATGATGAGATGCGAAAATATATGTTTGGACGAACTAACAAGGATATAATCGAATATTGTACGGGTAAAACTCCGTCTGATGATACGGTTAGAAGGCTTGCTTATGAAAAAGAGTCTTTGTACAGGGAACAGTGTTTGATGGATAAAGAACATTTTAAACTTGCCCCTGGTGCTGTTGAATTTTTAGATTGGCTTGTTGAAAATAATATCCCGAGAACAATTGCAACGATGTCTGAGTGGCAAAATGTTGAGTTTTATATTAAAGAGTTTAAGCTTGAACGCTGGTTTGATTTGGACAAGATAGTTTATTCAAATGGAAAAATTAAGGGGAAGCCTGACCCTGAAATCTATCAAATAGCTTGTTCTAATTTAAATTTGAATCCAAAAGACTGTATAGTTATAGAAGATGCGCTTTCAGGACTTGAGGCAGCTTATAATGCAAATGTAGGTAAGATAATTGCGATAGCTTCTTTAGAAAGCCATTCCTTGTATGAACCGCTTAGTTATGTTTACCAAATAATAGATGATTTTTATCAATTTGATAAATTATTGTTTAATACTTGAAAAATGACTGATAAAACGATATTATAGTAATTATGGATGAGCAAATTAATCAATTAGAGTTGTTTAACGATATAGAAGAAACCTTAAAAGAACAATCAAGATCAGAAAAAGATATTCTTGAAATTAAAGAAGCGTTTCTTTTTGCACAAAAATTACATCAGGGGCAATACCGTGTTTCAGAAGAGCCATATATTATTCACCCTGTCGAAGTTGTAAAAATACTTTTAAAACTTCGGGCGGATAAGCATACTCTTATGGCAGGTTTTCTGCACGATGTTTTAGAAGATACCGACACTGAACCTGAAGAAATACAAGAACGCTTTGGGGAAGATGTACTTAATCTCGTTCAGGGGGTAACAAAGTTAGGAAAATTAAAATTCAAATCAAAAGAAGAACGTCAGGCTGAAAACTTCAGACGACTTTTTATAGCAATGGCAAATGATGCAAGAATTATCTTTTTAAAACTTGCAGACAGGCTTCATAATATGCGAACCCTTAATTTTATGGCACCTGCAAAACAACAGCGAATTGCACAAGAAACACTGGATATATTTGCACCTTTAGCAAACAGATTAGGGGTAGGTAAAATCAAAGCCGAGTTAGAGGATTTATCGCTAAAATATTTGTATCCTGATAAATATTATGAGATTGCAAAACTTGTATCTCAAACAAAAGGAGAAAGAGAAGAAACCGTAAAATTACTGATAGACCAAATCACAAAAGATGTTCAAAAAAGTGGTATAAAAGCAGAAATCACAGGACGTGCAAAGCATTATTACAGTATTTATAACAAAATGAAACGTCAAAATGTAGCTTTTCATGATTTGTATGATATTACGGCAGTCCGTGTAATTGTGGATACGGAAAAAGAATGTTATGAAGTATTGGGGCTTATTCACTCACAATTTAAGCCGATTCCGGGACGTTTTAAAGATTATATTGCAATGCCGAAAGGTAATATGTACCAATCACTCCACACCTCAGTAATTGGTCCGAACAAGAAGCCTCTTGAAGTTCAAATAAGAACGTGGCACATGCACGAAATTGCAGAATATGGTATTGCGGCGCATTGGAGATATAAAGAAAAAGGTTCTCAAAAAGCTGATTCAAGTTCAGATATGCAATTTTCTTGGATGAGAAAATTAGTTGAATACAATAATGAATCTTCTGATGCGGCAGACTATGTTAATACGGTAAAACTTGACTTGTTTTCAGATCAGGTTTTTGCCTTTACTCCAAACGGAGATGTAATTGACTTACCAAAAGGTGCGACACCTTT
Source organism: uncultured bacterium (assembly GCA_900313115.1). Taxonomy (GTDB): domain Bacteria; phylum Cyanobacteriota; class Vampirovibrionia; order Gastranaerophilales; family Gastranaerophilaceae; genus UBA2883. Next base: position 4,557 of record OMPX01000126.1, on the reverse strand, counting down.
AGATTTTGCTTATCGTATTCACTCTGATGTCGGTCATAAAACTGTCGGAGCTTTAATAAACGGAAGAATTGCACAATTAGATTCAAAACTGAATAATGGTGATATTGTTGAAGTTCTTACCTCAAAAGTGCCTGCCCCAAAATTAGGCTGGTTAAACTTTGTTGTAACAAAACAGGCATCGTCAAAAATAAGACAATGGTTTAAAAAGAATAAACGGGAAGATCATATCGAATTAGGCAAAGCTACTTTAGAACACGAGCTAACTAAAGCTGTATTTGACGAATACATTAAAAACGGTGAACTTAATAAAGTTGCAAAGGTAATGAACTATGTGTCAGCAGACGATTTATTTGCTGCGCTTGGATATGGCGAAACAACCATAAACAAAATTGTAAACAAACTTAAAAAGCCTGAAAAACCAACAGAACCAAAGCTTAGTCAGGCTCATAAGTATGCAAAGAAAAAAGATATTGAAGGACTGGAAGGAATGTTATATTCCTTTGCCCGTTGTTGTTCACCTATCCCCGGAGAACCAATTGTCGGAGTTGTTACACGTTCAAAAGGGGTGTCCATCCACAGACTTGACTGTAAAACTTTAGACGATATAGAGCCTGAAAGAATATTAGATATTAAATGGTCAGGTGTATCTTCAGACAGAAGATATACAACAAGTATAAGAATTGAAACTGCAGAAAAACAAGGTCTTTTGAAAGATATTATTTCAGCCGTGTCTGATAACAACACAAATATTGTATTTGCCAATGTTAAATCTAAATTTAATAAATTGGGTATTATCGAATTAGGTATTGAAGTAGATAATATTAATACTCTTAAACAGGTTATGAACAGTTTACAGGCGATGCCTGATGTATATAGCGTAAAACGTGTTCAAACTGCGTTTAATCAAGCCCCAAAACAGTTTTCTAAAAAGAATAATAAACAACAAAGAAAAAATAAAACTCAACAGAATCCAAGATAATTTTTTAAATAATAATATGTTGTCTTGTTATATTTTTTTTATGCATTTCTACTTCACTCATTTATCTCTTTATACCTGTTTGTTGTATAATATATAAAAATAGTAAAAGAGGGGCAGAAAATGTTAGATATTAAACTTATTAGAGAAAATCCTGAAAAAATAAATGAATTATTAAAAAGAAGAAATCCGGATTTATCAATAGATGAAGTTATAAAGATTGATGAAGAAAGAAGAAAAATTCAAACAGAAGCAGATGAACTGAGAGCCAAAAGAAAGTCAGAATCAAACAAAATTGGTATGATGAAAAAGAATGGTGAAAACACTGATGCAATTCAGGCTGAAGTTCGTGAGCTCGGTGACAAGATAAAAGAATTAGAAGAAAAACAAACGGAATTAGACACAAAACAAAGAGATGTTTTATTACATATTCCAAACATTCCTGATGAAACAACACCAATCGGACCAACTGAGGATTATAATGTAGAGGTTGCGCGTCACGGTGACCCAACAAAATTTGATTTTGAACCGAAGGCGCATTGGGATATTTGTGAAGAAAAAGGTATTGTTGATTTTGAAAGAGGGGTAAAACTTTCTCAGTCAAGATTTACTTTGTACAGAGGAAAGGGTGCGAGATTAGAACGTGCAATTATTAATTTCTTCCTCGATCAGCATACTGAAAATGAAGGTTACGAAGAAATATTACCGCCATTTATGGCTAATGCTGCAACTATGACCGGTACCGGTCAGTTACCAAAATTTGCTGAAGATATGTATAAATGTGTAGATGAAGATTTATACCTTATTCCAACAGCAGAAGTTCCTGTTACGAATATTTATGCAAACGAAATTTTATCAGAAAGTGATTTGCCAAAATATATGACAGCGTATACACCTTGTTTTAGACGTGAAGCAGGTTCAGCAGGTAAAGATACAAGAGGATTAATCAGAGTTCACCAGTTCAATAAAGTTGAAATGGTAAAACTTACAACTCCTGAAAGCAGTCCTGAAGAACACGAAAAACTTACTAAAGATGGAGAAAGAATGCTTGATATGTTAGGATTACCATATAGAAGAGTTGCATTATGTACTTCTGATATTGGTTTTTCAGCAAATAAATGTTATGACTTAGAAGTGTGGATGCCTTCTTATAATAACTATAAAGAAATCTCTAGCTGCTCTAACTACGGAGATTATCAAGCAAGAAGAGCCAATATAAGATACAGAGATAAAGACGGAAAAGTAAGATTTGTTCATACAATCAATGGTTCAGGTCTTGCTGTGGGCAGAACATTTGCTGCTATTATGGAAAACTTCCAACAAAAAGACGGAACAGTAATTGTTCCTGAAGTCTTGAGAAAATATACAGGATTTGATGTTTTGTAAATTATAGTATATCAGCCGAAGGCTGATATACTATAAAGTGATTAAGTGACTAGGTCATTAAGTGACTAAGTAAATTTCTTAGTCACTTAGTCACGATTCACTTAGTCACTGTTTAGCAAACGAAGTTTGCTAAACTATAATTTACCTTCTATCAGTATTCATTCCGCCCGGAATGCATTGCCCGAATTGGCAGTTTGAATTATATCTTGTGTCATTCATTTGTGGATTTGAATATTCTGAGTTGCTGTGCTCAAAACCGCTGTATTCCTTTGGAATAAATGGTTCATTGGTATTGTTTCGATATGTATTGTTACTCGGGGTTGAAAAATTGTTATTTTGAAATGTTGTGCTTTGATTTGTTCCATCAAGACTGTTCGAAAAAGCATTAGCAAGTCCAATGCATAATAACGTAATTGTTAAAAATAATATAAAATATCTCATAAAATCTCCTTTATTAAATTATATACAGGTTTTGAGCATAAACATTATATTTTTAGGCTAGATAGATAGACAAATTTAAAAATTAAATTATTATAAATTTTGTAACAAAATTTTTAGATTTGAAATTCAGAAAAATAAAAAAACTTTATATACATGGACACGATTGTGAAGTGCTTATTAATTAGATTGAGGCTTAGATGAATTTTAACAAAGATTTAATCAACCACGTAAATGGAAAGACAGTTGAAAAATTTGTAAACGGAGCAAAAGAGCTTGCAGGTAAGGTGTCTGACGAGCTTGCAGCAGGTACTTCAAAAGATATTTCAACAGGATTAGCTGCCGAAGATGCAGTCGGACGTGCTTCCTTTTCTATGTTAAAAAAGAGTTCTCAGTTTGAAATAAGCCAAAAGTATAATAAAGTTTGTGAGAGGTTGGGATTTAGAGCGGACGGTGACGGCTTCGATGCAAAATACTTAAAAGAAGCTTGTTCTCGTAATGGTATGCTTGATGAAGAATTTGTTTCTCTTGCAGAAGAATATACCCGCTTAGGTGAGCTAAAACCTGAAAAGCAAAAATTCTGCTGGGATAGTAGTATAAAATATCTTGTTGAACAGTCAAAAAATGCTGACGGAAATATTGATTCTGAAAAAGTATCTGCAATAAAAACTTTGTTAAAAGATGATAAAATCTCTGTTCGTGGAATAGAAGATATCATTAAAGGTTGTACTGAATGGCATATAGAAAATGGTGAATATGTAAACAGTTTTAATAAACAGGCATTTGAAAAATATAAAGGTTTTATGGATATTAATGGAAAAACCATGTTTGAACAGGATGATGTATTCACATTATATGCCGGAAGAACCTATAAAGCTGTAACAAGACAAGAATCTTATCTGAGAAAAGGCGAAGAACACGTTTTTGACAATGTAGCCTTTAATTTTGCAAAAAAATTATATGAACAAGGTGAAGATATTATTCATATGGAATACTTTTTAAAACATTTCCAAACTTATGCAAAAGAGGGAGATAGAGAAGTATGTACCGGATTTAGATTTATACCCGATCCAAAAAATGACGGTTGGGCAAAGCATATGATAGAAAAACTAAAAGAATCTATCAGAGATAAAGAACTTATTGAAGAATGTAAAGTTAACGGTGAAGATAGTCTGCATAACTTGCTTGTTGTAGATACAATGATAAATGACGGAAAAATGTGGCGAATGATGGCAAAATTTCCATTAAGAGATTTGAAAGATGCAGACGGATATGCAAGAACAGATTGGCTTAGTTATGCGCTTAAAAAAGGTGGTGAACTCCAAACATCTTTTCCATACGATATAAAAAAATGTTTGAATAAAAATGGCTCTGTGAACGGGCAAGCTTTCAGAGAAGTATTGAACGGTAATATTTATTCTGATGCTATAGAACTCACAAGAGTTAATGGAGAAATAAATTTTGAGAACCTTGCTGTTTGGAAGAAGATTATGGCAAAACAAGGGGATGCAAAATACGAAAGCTATCAGGTTAAGGAAGTCTTTGAAGACCTTAGAAATAAAGATGGTATTGTTGATGAATCAATGATTGATTTAGTTGATGAATTTAAGAAATATACTCATTTAGCACCAAAACTTGTTGCTGATTGTATGACAAAAGAACGTATTATTGATAAAAATTTACTTCAATTTAAGCGAGAATTATGTCAAAGAGGTCTTGCACAATATGCAAATGAACTTACTAAATTCGCAAAAAAT
>OMPX01000184.1 GCA_900313115.1 uncultured bacterium | reverse complement strand
CAATGTTGCAGTGCCAAAACAAGATTCAGTACAGCCAAAGGTTGAGAAAAAGCCTGTGGTAGCTGAAGCGAAACCATTTACACCAATCAAGGTTGAACCTAAACAGATTGCTGTAGAACCAAAGGTTGAGAAAGAGCCTGTGGTGGCTGAGGCGAAACCATTTACACCAATCAAGGTTGAACCTAAACAGATTGCTGTAGAGCCAAAGGTTGAGAAAGAGCCTGTGGTAGCTGAAGTGAAACCATTTACACCAATCAAGGTTGAACCTAGTAAGGAACAAAATACATTTACCCCTACCCCAAAACCTGTAAATGTTGCAAAGGTAAACGAAAACAAGAATACATTTACCCCACCGATAGTTGTTCAACAACCTTCAAATGTTGCTCCTGTTCAGGTCAGCAGAGTTACTCCTGTTGTGTATAAAGATGCTGTTCCGCAGGAAGTCCCTGTATACAGTGCATTTGAAAACTTACAAAGCAGATTGCCTTTAACAAGAAAACCGTATGATGCAGAATTATAATAAAAAAAACCACCCTAATGGGTGGTTGGAATTTTTTGTGTAATTCCTCGTGTGTAGAAGGTTAGTGTGTGTAGGTTGTGTGTATGAAAGTTTTTGTTATTAACTCGTTGCTTACATATATATAAAGTATTTTTGTATATACGAATTGCATACTTTGTATATAATTGTAATAAAACTTAATAATAAATGACTAAAATTAAGTAATAGTAAGAAAATTGATTTAGAAATTGAACAATTTATCGTTTAATTTATCAGTTATTTGATTATATTTATTTGAAATGGGCGATACATTTGAGTGTTCAACTGAGTATAGAAATAAGTCAGAGTGATGAGGTTTGCCCGACAAAAATTCGTCAGAATTGGCAACATCACGTCTTGCGGGAACAATTAGTCCGTCATTTGAAATTTTTGCTATATTTCTTTTTTCGGATAAGAATAAAACAAATTTTATAGCGGAGTCTTTGTGCTTGGATGTTTTAGAAATTGCCCAGCCTGATGCATCGCTTGGGGCGGAGCATTTAGGGAAGTTTATAATATCCCAGTCAAAGTTTGCGCATTCTCTGTATTTTGGAATCATCCATCTTCCTGTCAGATGCATGGCTAATTTCCCTTCAAGAAATAATTGAGCCTGAGTTTTACTTCCTGTTTGGGCAACAGTTGGTGCGCAGTGGTATTTGTATGCTAAATCATTGTAGAATTTTGCACCTTTTTTTGAGTTTGGATTTTCACCGATATAATTATAATTTTTATCTAATATTCCGCCATTAAAGGCTTGCAGGTATGGAATTATATAATTCATATTTTGTTCGTAGCTTATTCCCCATGAGTTTTTGTCGGTCAGCTTAATTGCTATTTTCAGCATGTCATCAATAGTCCAGTTATTCGCAGGATAACTTATATGATGCTTATTAAAGATATCTTTATTGTAATAAATGACCATTACTGATATATCTCTTGGGATTGCATAGAGATTTCCATCACAGCTCAGGGCTGATATAGGCTGTTCAAAGTATTCTTTTTTATCTATATAGTTATCAAGTTTTATCAGGAAGTTTTTGTATACAGGTAAGTTAAGATTATTTATAAAAATTACATCAGGTGCTAAATTTGAAGCAAACAAAAGGTGTAATTTTTTGAAGTAGTCTTGTGGTATGTGCATTAATTCAATTTTGATATCAGGATTTTTTAGCTCAAATTCTTTAATAATAGGAGCTAAAATTTTCATCTCAGATGCCGAACCCCATGTGGAGAATTTCAGCACAGTTATATTATTGTTTTTATTTCCACATCCCGTTAATAATACACATAAACAAAACAGTGTAAAAATTTTCTTTATCATAAATCAAGCAATCTGCTCATTGAAGTTTCAGAAACTTCAACAACCATTTTATTTTTACCTACACGAACCAGATATCTGGTTGCATCTTTCAATTTTTCAGTTTCTTTTAGGATTATTCTGCTGTTTACAACATCATCAAATTTCTTGATAACAAAATAATCATCTTTAATATGTCCGACAAGTGAAGAGAAGTTTTCGTAGTTAACAAGATATAAGCCTGAATTATCGTTTATTTTAGCTTCTGTAAGCATTGTCAATTCGCTTTCTTCAGTTTCTTCTTGTTCAGGTTCTTTAACTTCATTTACAGGAGTTTCTTGTATTGGATTTGTCACTTGCGCCACAGGTTCAACAATTTTTTCCTGCTCAGTATTTTCATACTGAGGTTTATAATCAGGTGTTGAATTTTGTTTCAGGTCTGCCGCTATGTTTTCAGGCTCATCAGACATATAGTTAAAGATTTCATCGGCAGGGGATTCGTCAGGCAAACCGGACTTATTATTATCTGCCATTGTTTGAATTACAAGTTCATCAAAGAAATCACCGTCTTGTACCTGTGAAAAGTCTGATAAATATCCGTCAGGATTGTATGGTTCAAGTTGATTTTCAGGTTCTTGAACTACATCAGCAGGTTTCTGTTCGATTTCTTCTTTTTCTTCAATTATTTCAGGTGTTTGAATCATATCAACAGGTTCAACATAGGTTTTTTCCTGTGCGTTTTCTTCTATAATTTCAGGTTCTTGAATCGGTTCAGGCTCAACAACATAAGTCTGATTAACTTGCTGAACATCCTCTACTACACTTTCGAGTTCGGAATTGATATTGTTTTCAAAATCTGAATCTTCAAAATCATTGTTAAATTCCTGATTTTCTCTAACTGATTGCTCAAATCGTTCATATTCAGCTTTATGAAGTTGTTCTTCATGGAATGAAGGAATAGGCTCATCAACTTTATTTAGCATTTCATCAAAACTGTTAAATGTTTCTTGCCCTGCTGTGTTATTTTGTGTAAATTGCTGTTGAGGTGCAACAGGCTGTTGATAATCAATTTGTTCATCATCTTCACGTTTAAAAGATAATGCAATCTTTTTGTTGATTCTTTTATCCATTGCAAGAATCAGCATGATAACGATAACAGGGAATGTTATTGCCCCTGCAAGCAAGAGTAATTTCCACAATCCTATTTGTTCAAAATCTTTCAGGACAGCTTTTATGCTTTCTAAAACAGAACCTTTTTCCGTATCATATATAACCTGTCTTTTTTTCTTTTTCTTCTTTAATTGTTGTTGTTCTTCTTGTTTTTTAAGAATATTACCTTTGATTTCGTTTTCTAATACTGAATCAGGTTCATTATTAATAGTGTGTTCAGAATTTTTGCCTGTTTTAATTTCATTTTCTAAAATATCAATAGGTTGTTGGCTTGGTTTTTGAGCGGTTGGAACAGTTTTTGTGTTTACAACAGGTTTAGTTGGTTGAACTGCCACTTTTACAGGTGGCTGAGTTTTAACAACAGGTTTTGTTATTGGTTTTTGCTGAACAGTTTTTTTAACTTCTTGTTTAGGTTTTTGAGCAGTTTTAGTTGTCGCTGCAGGTTTTTGAGTGGTTGGTTTTGCAGCTTGAGTGGTTGGTTTTGCTGTAGTGGTTACAGGTTTGTTTGGATTTAATTTTGTTACGGTTGTACTTGGTTTATCAACAACTTTGACACCTGTCATTTGTTGAGTTCTAGGTACAACGTTTATTGCTTTTTCTGAGGTTATAATAATTTTTGTATAACCTTTGCCTCCGCTCACTGCTTGAGTATTAACGGATACGTTTGATACAGTTCCTGCTCCGTTTGTTACGGTTGGAGCTGATTTTAAGACACTCTTTGTTTCAGGCATCAAAATAACATATTTGTTATTTGCTTTTTTATTGACAACAACAGGCTCTGTATACGGTTTATCCGTATAAATTGTGACTTTAACTGAATTACCGGATTCTTTATTCACTTTTACATCAACAACATTATTCTTGTATGTATCTGCACATACAAGATTTGCCGTTAATAATGATGCCATCAAAAGCACCGATAATTTATTTTTCCTGTTATTCCCACTCATATTTCTTTATTTTAGCACATATATACACTATGTGTATAATTGTAAACTTTTTTTTGTCCCTTGAAATCATACATTTAAACTAGACTTTATATATTTGTAATATAAGAGAGCATTTATTATTAATAAAAAAGGAACAAACTATGAGAGAAACACACAATTATTATGATTCAGGCTAGAAAAATTATCGGCTACATTACTTGCGGGAGATAAAGAATAAATATAAGAAGATAAAGAGACAGATTAAAAAGATAAAAAAATACAGAGAAGAAAACAGAGAAAGATTAGATTACCGCATTTAAATAAGAAGAATCATAAAACGAGGGCTTTATACAATGAACATTATGTCAAGATATGCATTTATTTCAAACTTTAATGCAGAAAAATTATCAAAACAAGAAGCAACCGAACAAGGTGTCGGTGCAATCGAATTTAGTCAGTGTGATGCTGATGGTGATGGTAATATTACTATCGATGAAATTTTAGCTAATCAGGATGTATGTGACAGAATTTTAAAAGCTATTCAGGCAAAGATTGATAAAATTTCTGGTGAAGAAGCAGGTCTGAAAGCAGAACAGGCAAAAGCTGAAAATGAACCTAAGAAATTTGAATTTGCAGCTTAATTAGTTTATAAAAAAAGGGTGTCCAAAGTTATTTTTTTTAACATTACGGGCACCCTATAGCTATAAAAATAAATTTTTAATTACATTTTATCTAATTTTACGTTTGGTTGTTTTAGTTGAAAATCTACTTTTGGTTGTGTATTCTTTATTTTTTTAGAATTTATTTTATCTTCTTGTGTTTTTTCAACTTTTACCTTAGTAACTTTATCCTTTTTAACTTTTGTAGTTTCGGATTTTTTATTATTAACAGATTTTATTTTTTCAGATTTTACCTCTGTTTTTTTATAATCTTGTTGAGGTTTTTTACCTAAAGCCCATCTGAATCCGAGAGATAGAGCAACACCATTTCTTCCGCCGTTTCTCAGAACTGTTTGGAAATAGCCTGTAAATCTGTCGCCATGGTGTTTTTGGATACCGACACCATATTGAATGAATGGTCTTACAGACATATATGGCAATTGAATATCTGCTGCAGTAAATTTAGTTTTATCCATTATATTCCATACCATTTGAATGCTGGCATACGGCTGCCATCCGTTTTTAAGATTACCGATAAATTTTAATCCCGGAGCAATGTTTATCGCATTCAATGTAGAATCTTTAATTCTTACTCCTGCTGCATTGGTATAATTAAATGCATCTACAAAAGAATAAGACATCATATAACTAGGCTGGATAATAAATTTGCTTTGTGCGAGTTCCCAATTGTAACCGATTTTCCAAGCAGCACCGCCTAAAATCATTGGAAAATCTTCCGAGCCGTATCTTGTTGAAACATCGGCAACACTTGCCCCAACGTTAGCAGTAATACCCGTAAAGAAATTACCTTTATACAACATGGCAGTTGCACCAAGAGTTCCGCCGTTTTGATAAATATCATTTCCAAGAAACGCTTGATGAGAGCCTGTATATCCAAGATATCCCGAATATTGTACGTGGAAGCCGTGCCCAATATCGTACATTTTGCTTTCACCGCCGCCAAATGCGCCATATAAAATATTACTTACTTTTGGTCCTCTGTTAAGGTTTACTTTTTCAAAAGTTGCATATCCTCTATACCACATTGCAGGTTCTTGTTCTACCGGATATGAATGAGTATATACTAATCCGCCTCTCATATCTGCATATTTATTTGCAAATTTATAGGCTTCTTTTTCTTTCTTTGTCATTAACAGTTTCATATCACGATTTTGGAATGCCTCATCGTATGTATTTAATTGTGTTAAATATCCGCCTAATTGTGCGGCTATTGGTGCCGCAAGCACTGAAGGATTATATTCTTTCCAATCATTTCCTGACGGTGCGTATGATATTATACCATCTTTCAAATTACCGTGAATTTTTCTTATTGGAGTCATTATTGTCGGTAATTTTATATTATCTGATGTTACATTACCTGCACCAAGGTTTGTTGTATCGCCTAAATTTATTGAAAATCTATCTTTTTGAGTATTACCTGATATTTTTATATTGTTGACATTAAATTTATTACCGTTTGTCGTCAAACTTGATGTTGTGAATGTATCTGATTTCATGTTTGACAGATTGAAATCAAGAGCCAAATTAGTATTGTTGTTCATCACAACATTACCAAGATTTGTATCTGTAAGTTCATTATTTAACACATTCATTCCACCGCCATTGATATTAAATTGAGAAGCCTGTGTAAAATCAGTATTTTCTGTAGGAATGATTGTACTGCTTTGTAGAGTCAATTGGTTTCCTGAAACTACATTATTCAATATCAGATTATCTCCTGTAGCCAAAACCACATTACCACTTGACGAGCCGGTGATATCATTTGTTGTTGCAGAGCCTGAAGTATATGTAATAGTTCCTTCATTTTGGATATCATTTGGTGTAACAATTCCTGTTGTTGCTGTCATTAGATTACTACCTGTTTTATTAACTACATTTGTTGCGGATATAGATGAATTATTCGTCATATTTCCTGTATTTGTAAATGTAGCAGTAGTAGAAATTGAACCTTCATTTGTGCCGCCGCCTGCTGTGATATCAGCTGTGCTTGAGATTGTT
>OMPX01000180.1 GCA_900313115.1 uncultured bacterium | reverse complement strand
TCCCGGGGCTTTAACAGCAACTGCTCTTAAAACTTTTCTCATTGTATTAACAACCAATGTAGCAAGAGCTTCGCCTTCAACATCTTCAGCGATTAACAACAATGAACGACCGTCACGAGCAACTTGTTCAAGAACAGGAACTAAATCAGAGATTAAGTTGATTTTCTTGTTTACACAAAGAACATAAGCATCTTCTAAAACAGCTTCCATTCTTTCAGCATCAGTTACGAAATATGGTGAAATATAACCTTTGTCGAATTGCATACCTTCAACAACCTTCAAATTTGTACCGAAAGATTTGCTTTCTTCAACAGTAATAACACCGTCGTGACCAACTCTGTCCATAGCTTCAGCAATCAAATTACCGATTTCAGGGTTGTTACCCGCAGAAATTGTAGCAACTTGAGCGATACCTTCTTTTGTATCAACTGATTTTGAGCAAGATTTAATCTTTTCAACTGCAAGTTCAACAGCCTTATCAATACCACGCTTCATAGACATTGGGTTGGCACCGGCTGTTAAGTTCTTTAAACCTTCTCTTACAATAGCTTGAGCCAAAACTGAAGCAGTTGTTGTACCGTCACCTGCAACATCATTTGTTTTAGATGAAACTTCTCTTAATAATTGAGCTCCTGAATTTTCTAACCCATCAGCAAGTTCAATTTCTTTTGCAATTGTTACACCATCGTTAACAATTTGAGGTGCACCAAATTTCTTTTGCAAAATTACGTTACGACCTTTTGGTCCAAGAGTAACTTTTACGGCATCTGCTACCGCATCAATACCTCTAAGAAGAGCTTTTCTTGCTTCTTCTTCAAAAACTATTTTCTTTGCCATTTTTATTTCTCCTTAAAATCTTATTTATTAACCTAAAACTGCTAAAGCGTCTTTTATTGACAAGATTTTGTATTCAACGCCATCCATTTTAATATCTGTACCTGCATATTTAGCATAAAGAATGATATCTCCAACTTGAACGTCCATTGGCTCTCTTTCTCCGTTTTCACCGATTTTACCTGCACCTACTGCAACTACTTCACCTTTTTGAGGTTTTTCTTTTGCGCTGTCAGGTATAAATATTCCGCCTGATGTTTGTTCTGTATCTTCAATAACTTTAATAACAATTCTGTCTGCTAACGGTTTAATACTCATTCTATAATCCTCCTATTTAATTATTAATATTTTACATTATCTACTGTATAACAAAATTATAAAAATCTTAATTATCTTAATGAAAAATTAAGATTTTAATAAATGATTTTTTATCTACTCTAAAAAGTTGAAGTTTGTGGTAAATTATTTATTTTGTCTTTTTAAAATGGTATTAATTATATTAATAGTGCTATTTTATAAATTTAAAAATTATGACAAATAACTTCTATAATATTAATATAAAGAAGTATACTCCGCCTAATGTAAATCAGGGTGGAGCAAATTCTGTTCAAAATCAACCGGCATCTGAGGAAAAATCAAACGCTCCTTTAAATATTGAAAATATACAACAATCCGGAGAGGAAAATACGACAAGCCCATATTCTCATTCCAGATTGAATGCACTGGATTCTACTATTTTGGTAAATGAAGCTTATCAAAATATAGACGATGATACCTTTAGAACAGAATATCAGATAGAAAAGCTCGAAGAAAGTTTGCGTTCAATAGATAATGAAATTGAACAGGCGAAAGCTATAAACGATTTTCAAAAAGTTGATATTCTTGTAATGAGAAAGCATGCACTAAAGACTAAATTAGCATCCTTGAGTGGTGTTTATGAAAGTTCTGATGTCACGACAAAGTTATCTGAAGGAATTGCTTCTGTAATTACTTCTAAACCGAAGTTTTTGTCTAAAATAGTTGATGGTTGTGTTTCATTTATGTCGAATAAGGTTTTACCGAAGGTTTCAAAAAAATATAATTCCGGACGAAATATAAAAACAGCATTATCAAAGCTTGAAACTCTGAACAAAAATGTTGACGAATTAGTTACAATGCAGACTCCCTATGGTGAGGCTGATGAACGGTATGATATGCTTACTAATTATTTAAACAGAGCTAATGTTATTCATTATAATATTTCGAAAACTGTAGGTACTCCCACATTTTTTGATACCATAAGCTCAATAGATAAAGAAAAATATGCTCTTGAGCAAAAAGGTAAAAAGAATTTTAACAGAAGGGCTGATAAACCAATATCAGAACTTTAGAGAAAAGTTTTAAATGCTAAGACGATTAGTATTATTCCACCGGCTATTTCAAGATATTTTGATTTAAATACTTTCATAGAATATCCTAAACTGTATCCTATCAGAGAATTAATAAACGTCATTAACCCCATAACAATAATTGAAAATTTCATCGGGCTGGAGGTTAAAGATAATGAAATTCCTGCTGAAAATACGTCGATACTTGTTGCTATACTTATTAAAAAAAGTGTTTTTGTATTTAAACATATTTTTTGCGGAGCTTCATTTTTTAATGAATCAATTATAAATGTTATTCCCAAATATATCAGTATTAAAAATACAATCCAATTTGAATATTGCTCAATATAATTCTTTATCATGTCAGTAAAGAAAAAGCCAAGAACAGGCATGAATGAATGAAAAAAACCTGTTGTTATTGCAAGTAAAAAGGCACTTCGTTTGTGTTTGTTCTCAAGACATAATCCGTATGAAAATGACACAATGCATACATCAATTGATAGAGCAAAGGCAAGAAAAAGAATATCATAGTGACTCATCTGTTACCTCAACTTCAAACAATCTGTTCCATGGATAAAAATATTCGTTTTTTATTGGTAAATCTAATATTTTTGAAACTTTTTCTTCATAAGGTCTCATATTTTCTCTTATATCACAAGGTTTTTCTATCTCTTGTCTAATATTTGCCTGATATGCCCAATCATCTAAAAATCTGACCATTTGAACTTTTTTAAAGGCGGTATCATCATAGTTTTTAGCTCCGAATTTTACTTTTGCGCAGCAGATTAAACTCCCTAAGCTGTTTGCACTTGTGTTCCAAGCACTATAACCGTAAAATCCGTCATATCTAAAATTATTAAACAGTTCTTTTATAAAATTGTTATCCGCACCGTTTGCATTTCTTACATCTGCAATCATATATGGTTTGTTGTCAGGTATGAATTTTCCCCATAATTCTCCACTGAATTGTTCAGTCGGTTTTTTCATAACAATTTCGCCCTGATGATCTTTAAAGTTATTTATTATTAATACTATATCTGCATCATCTTTGTTGTCTGTTATATTTACCCCCGCAAATTTTAATTGATTTTTTACTGAATCTTCAATTGATACATCTTCATAATTAGATATGAGGTGTTTTTCATCATCTTCAATAAAAATAGGATAAACACTCATTTCAGTATTGATGGCTTTGGAGATAAGGCTAAGAGGAATTTCATCTGCTCCTGTTATAACTTCTCCTCCCATTCTGGTTAAATGTTCAGCCTCCATTACATTGAAACCATACTTTGCACAATCGTCTTTTGAGAAAATTAAAGTATCAAAAAATCCTTGTTTTTTCCATTCTAAATACATTTGGTTAATTTGAAAATTTCTGGCACGGGTTCTTTTGTAATCAGCAAGTATTTCAGGTGGTATAAGCCTTTTAACAGGGCTTTCCAAACCGAGATTTGCCGCATATTGGTGTTTTGTGTAGGAGTATTCAAAAATGTATTTTCCGTATTTATTCCAATACTCTTTTTCTTCTTCGTTACAGTTATTATTAGAAATACGCATAATACTGGACACAGCATAAATTTTTGCATTTTTTGTTTCTAACAGCTCTTTAAAGTCGTTCAATCTTGATTTAATATCCGCAAGTCGTTCATCACTTCTTCTTGATGGGATAAGTCCACCGTATGCAATTGTATCTAATGACATTATGATAGCATCGACTTGTGGTAATTTTCCAAGCCAACTGTATATTCCAACGATGTCAGCAGTTTTTGTTAAGCTTCCTAACATACTGCGAGGCGGTATGTAAAGCTCAATATCTTTGTCTATCTTGGTAATTTCTTTTATTAAGTTATAGCAAACGGGTCTGTTGTCTATTGGTATTACACATATTTTCATAGGTATTATTATATCATCAAATTCGGGTAAAAAAAACCACTCTTTTATGAGTGGATTGTTTTCTGCATCCTAATGGTCTTTTAGTGTTTATTATATCTATTTTAGGAGTTCAAATTTAATTGCGTTTTAAATATTATTTAGTGTTGTGTGTACACTTAAAGAGTACATTCTTATTATTGCACATTAAAAAAATAAGTCAACGGTTTATTTCAAAAATATACAAAATTGCCCAAAACGCAGTCAGTGGGTGAAATTTCTGGTTTACAAAACTTAATATTAAATCTGTCAAAAATTCAATTGAGTGTAAAAAAGACAATTATTGTTTACTTATTTGGTTTTAGGGGATTATTTTTATAAATTTATTTTAATATTTTTATTAAATCATCCAAATAAATGATTTAAATCTTAAGAATTAGTTGTAAAGTTGTAGTGTAAAAGTTTTGGGGAAGGAAAAATTCTTTAGTGAAAAAGGCATGCCTTTGAGAAAAAAATTCATAGTTTTCTTAAAGAAATGTCTAAAAAAACACCTTTAAAATGACAAAACTTAATAAAACTTAATATAGTAAAACATGCTCAATAGCATGCCACGCATGGGTTTTAGGTAAATGAGACATTTTAAAGAAACGATTACAAACAATATTTTGTCTTATCATGAACGATAAGATATAATTGATAAAGTGTAGAGGAGTTCTTTATGACAAATGATGTTGTTGAAACAAATCTTCTACGTTTGAAACAAAAAATCGTACCTTATACACCACGAATAATTGCAGTAACAAAATACTACGATATTAATGCAATACTTGATGCGTATAATGCAGGTCTTAGAGATTTTGGAGAGTCTAGGGCAAATGATGCAATCAAAAAGATTGAAGCGTTGCCTGAAAATATAAGAAAAGAGAGCTTTTTTCATTTCATAGGTCACTTGCAAACGAACAAGGTTGATAAAGTTGTAAGATATTTTGACTACATCCAGTCTGTTGACTCTATGAAATTAGCTAAGGCTATTTCAGAAAGTGCAGAAAAGCTGAATAAAGTTCAAAAAATACTTATTCAAGTGAATATTTCAGGAGAGGTTCAAAAGTTTGGATTTGATGAGAATGAGTTAAGGAATTGTATTTATGAGCTAAAAGGCTTGGAAGGCGTTTCTATTGAAGGTCTGATGTGCATGGCAACATTGGGTGCTGATGATAGAGAGTTAGACAGAATATTTTCAAGAGCCAGAGTTTTATTGGGAGAGTTTAACGAAAAATATGGGTTAGAGCTAAAAGAATTATCAATGGGTATGAGCGATGATTACGAACGTGCTGTAGCAAACGGCGCGACAATGATACGTATAGGAAGACTATTATTTAATTAATAACATTGGAGGAAAGATGAATTTAGGGGAGAATTTAGAAAAATTTGCCGGTTTTATTTCAAGAAGTTTAGGCTTGGAATCAGAAGATGAACTTATTGATTTAGATCCACGTGATTTTGACGGAGGATATGAACCTGAGTATGGTAGAGATGGAAGTGCTGTAACAGTTAGATATCCTGAAACAAGTAGTTACACAAAACCAAGAGACAGAGAAACAACTAATGTCGCTAAACTACCTGGCTACAAGGGACACGAAGTAAGAATTATTGAACCTCGTTCTTTTGGTGATACAACTCAAATTGTAAAACAATTATTAGACCAAAAAACAGTTGTTTTAAACTTACATTTGTTAGACAAAGAACAATCTCAAAGAACAATTGATTTTGTTTGTGGTGCTGCTTATGCATTAAGCGGTTCACCTCAAAAAGTTGGGGATACAGTTTTTGTATTTACTCCAAATTCTGTTCAATTGTCTGTTGAGTCAAAAGAAAACAGTGCTTTTGGCGGAACTGATTCATTATGGGGCGGTAACCTGTAAGAATTAAAATAGTCTAAAATATAAATTGATTTGTGATAGTTGGATATTTAGGGTGCATTTGCATCCTTTTTTTTATTTATTTTTTTTGTATATATACAATTTTACAGTAATTTTCGCACATAATAAATATTATCAGGAATTGATAAGGTTGCAGCCGGTCTTTAAGTAACACCGACACGCTGCGCTCCGACTCTCCGTAATCACTCATCTGTATATGTTTCATAATGAGAAAGTC
>OMPX01000195.1 GCA_900313115.1 uncultured bacterium | reverse complement strand
GTTAAAATATCACCCGGTTTGTATGCAGAACACCCCGGCATATTTTCGCAAGCTGCAATGATACCGTGTACTTCAACGTCAGGTGCAATTTCTTTTATTGCACTCATTACACCGATAACGCATGCAGCCGCTGACATATCATCTTTCATTGTTAACATTGATGATGCAGGCTTGATATCAAGTCCGCCGCTGTCAAAACAAATACCTTTACCGATTAAAGCTATTTTCTTTCGCGGATTATGAGTTGAATACTTCATGTGGATAAATTTAGGTTCTTCCGCACTGCCTTTTGCAACGGCTAAGTATGCTCCCATACCCATTTTTTCACAGTCTTTTTTATCATAAATTTTTGTATCAAGTTTTAAATCTTTTGCAATTTCTGCCAATTTTGTCGGAGTTGCATACTGTGCAGGCTCGTTTGCCAAATCTCTTGATACTTTCATTGCAGCAGTAATTTTTTCTGCAAATCTGATAGCACCTTCATCAGCATTTACATAGACAGTTTCGACGTGTTTATCTTTTTTAGTTTTGTATTTATCAAATGTGTAATCGGCAATTCCAACACCGTAAGTGAATTGTTCTGCCCAGTTAAAATCAAGACCTGTGTATTCAAAAGCAACTGTCTTAGCTTCCATTTGAGCAGCTTTTTTGATAGCTTTTCCTGTTGCTTGTCTTAATTTATCAGGATTAAATTCTTCTTTTTTACCAAAACCGATAACTAAGATTTTTCTTGCTTTTTGCTGTCCGTATGTTGGTAAAAGATATGTTTGACCGAATTTACCTTCAAAATTATCTTCTTCTATTGCGTATTTGTTTGCGAGTTGTTGAGTAGTTTTTTCACCTTCAAATTGGTTAACTACAAGAATATCGCATTCTTGATTTTGTAAATCAGAAATAATTTTTATTTCCATATTGTATCTCCTTCTTATTGTAGACATTTCCTACAAATTATATGACAATTTGTCATTTTTTACATTATACAAATATAGGATTTATAAAATAAAAAAATTATATTCCGTCAATGACAAATTCGGGATAGTCGGAACCTTTCTCATATTTGTTCGGTGCAGATTGCAAAGCATTTCTCAATACTTCATTTATTTTAATCGGTTTATTATCTATTAGGACATTTTGTTTATCTTTTTGTTGTATTGTTGAAAAACCTTGACCGCCTTCAGCAATATAAGAATCTATTGCACAAGAAAAAGTTTTTTTATCATTTAACGGATTTCCGTTATTGTCTAAAATAGGTTCATCATTAATATAAATTTGTTTCAAATCCCACCTGTTTTCTTTTTGGTTATCTTTTCCTTGTAATTTTATATTATTTGAACATTGGAGAAATTTAGGATTACTGCTTCCGTATCCGTTTTTTTCTAATGAATGTTGAAAAACTTCTTTTAGTTCTTTTGCAGATAAATTAACCGTTTTAATTGGGGTATCAGCAATCATTGTTTTTTGAAATTCATAATTTGTGATATTTTTATCAGGTTTGTAAAGCATTGGCTTCATCAGAAAACCTGTTGAGAAAAAGGCAATATCAGATTTTGCACTTTCTTTCATTGCATCAGCTAAAAAACTGCCTAAAGAACAAGGTTTTGAATAAAATTTAGTTAAGTTTAAAGTGTATGGTGCAATATCATCAAGTAAACCTGTTTTTTCTTCATAGTCATTAAGCTCATTTTCAAATTCAGGTTTAATCTCAAGTCCTTCATTTTTAACCATTTTAACATTGTTTACGGTTTTCTTGCCGTGACTATTTGTTATATTCATTTGGTACATTGAATCGCAGAAGGATTGCGGATAATAGATATTTAAAGCTCTGTCAGGCTGAACAAATTCGTGATCGTGACCGCCTATTATTATGTCCACATCTACCCCGTTTTTTTTGCATTTTTCTATAATTTCTTTGCTTACAGGCATGTAATCGTGATTTAAGATTACTACATTATCCGGTTTTTCTTGTTTTATATTTTCGCAGATTTCATCAAGAACTTCGTCTTGTTTTTTAGGAATAATTCCATACTTAGCAGTATTAATATTATCAATACAGAACCCTGTTACAAAAGTTCTGTCTCCGTCACGTTCAATAATTGTATACGGTTTAAGCCAATCAGGTCTGTTGCCGTCTTTATCAAAAATATTTGCACAAACTGTTTTTATTCCTTTATCCGAAAAAGTTTTTACTGTATCGATAAGATAATCTAAACCATCTTTGTTGAACCCAAAATCATTATTTCCCAGAGTCATAACCATTTCGATATCAGGATTTGCCTCTTTAAGTTTTAGATAACAATCACGTTCCATTGTTTTGGGATAAATACCTTTAAAAATATCGCCACAATTTAGAAACAGCACATTTTTATTACGTTTTGACTCATCGAGAATTTTAGATAAAAAAGCACTTGTCTTACGAGTTTCTTGGTGTGAATCAGAAATTGCGTAAATTTTTGTTGTTCCCGTAAATGATGATGAATAATGATTGTTTAAATTCATTGTAGCTATTATTCCTTTGTTTATATTATAACACTTGATATAAAATATTTTTGCTACTAATGAAAAGAAATTTATTCAATATTAAAGTTAAAGTATGTATCAGGATATGGTTCATTTTTTAGTGTAAAGTGCCACCATTCGGAATCTATTCCTTCAAACCCTGCTTTTATCATTGCGGCGTGTAATATTTTTCTGTTTTTCTTTTGTTCTCTTGTTAATTTTTTGTAGTCCGGATGGGATATTTCTGAAAACAAATCAAATGTTCCTCCCATATCTACAAAAGCTCCATTTTTTTTTATCAAGGTTAAATCGACTGTGCTTCCTCTTGTGTGAGAAGATTTTGTTGCTATGTATCCACCCTTTACTAAATCTGATTTTTTCAGGTCAGGATAGAAATCTTTATCTCCGTCGTCATTTGGATTATTTATCCAATCTACAAAGTTATCAACAGCTTTTTGCGGTCTGTAAGTATCCCAAATTAGTATTCTGTATCCTTTTTTTCTTAAATCTTCTGCTGCTTGAGATAATGCTTTTGCGCTTTCTTTTGTCATATATGCGATTGGTGCATTGTAACCGTTGATTCTTTTGCCCGTGAAATTGTTAGGCGAGAAATATCTCATATCATAAGCTGCGTCATCAATGACTGTATAAACAGGTACAAAACCGCTTTTATCACATGATATTTGTGATGCAAATGTGCAAGTAATTAAGCAAAAAAAAGCCATTAATGTTAATAATATTTTTTTCATTAATCATCCTTTCTTTATTAGAATTTAATTTTACTTAGCGGAATATAATTAAAATGTTCGTATCTGTCAAAAACTTTTTTTCGTTCAATATATGTTTTTTCAGAAACATTTTCCCATTTTTCATTAGAATAAGATATAAAATAAGGGTTCTTTTTGTTTTCGTATTCGTCATATTTAAAACTTACCTGTGGGTATAATTCGTTTGTATTTTCCACAAGAATGTATATTCTAACACCGCTTTCCAAAGCGCCAGAAGAATATTCGTTTGCAATAAATGTGTCATCACAAACATAATATCTGTTTCTTTTTCCTCCGCTCATAACATGTTTTGGCTTTCTGTCCACCATTGTGTACATATCGTATATGACACCTTTCCACTCCCCATCAGCGATTTCACCTATGAGGAGTTCTTCTATTCCGTCAGCATTTACATCATAGTATGTGTAGCCAATTTTATCTAAAGGGTGTTTATTGGTATTAGCAAGCAAATTGTACATATAACTCATGTCTTCTTGTTCCAATTTTCCAGAATCCCATTTTTCTGTTATTGCTGTTATATGTTTTTTTAGTATTTTTTTGTATAAATCTTTCCCTTTCATACCCTGATTTTTAAAATAGGTTGAACCATTGATTCCTTTTATTTCAACTATTTCTCCCAATTGATATAATTTTGCAAAAGATTCAGGTGCTTTTTCTGATTTTGTGTAGTCGTATTGAACATCAGTCGGGTGCTTTAAAACTATATCGTAGAGCTTTCCTTTTTTGTCTGTGAGCTCGCCTAATTTTCGGCTTCCCGGAAGAACTGCATGATCTGCAGGGTTTTTATATGCGATTATCCCAAACGCAAATCCGCCAAAACCTGCCTTTTTAGATTCTTTGTGAAAAACTAATATAGCATTATGTCTTTTTTCTATCTTGTAAATTTCGTTAAATTCTTTTGGAATTGTTATTGAAAATAATTTGTAATTAATTGTGTTGTCTTTAATATTTTTTGTACAGGCGAAAGTTTGTGTGTTGAGTAAAAACAATATAAAACATATAATATATAATTTTTTCATAATTAGCTCCCACAAAATATTAACACAAACAATATAATAAATAATTTGTTATGATAAAATGTTTTTATGAATCATAAATTAACAATTTGTTGCGGAACGACGTGTTACCTTGCAGCAGGTGATAGAATAGACCGTCTTGAACAACTAATATCTGATAATTTTGATATAAAGATTGATGTTGTTCCTTCAGCTTGCCTTGGTCAATGTATGAAACATCAAGGGCAGCCACCTTTTGCGAGATTTGATGGGAAAATTATTTCAAATGCAACAAATGAAAATATTATAAACACTATAAAAAAATCATTTTAAAAATAGCACAAAATATGAACGTACATTAGTATGTAGATGATTTATAATGTAAAATTTTTATTCTTCGGTTCTGTATTGTAGTGCTTGTGCAATGTGAGAGGATAATATATTTTCTTCTCCGTTCAAATCAGCAATCGTCCTTGCCAGCTTTAATATTCTTGTGTATTTTCTGCCGGACAATTGATATTTTACAGCTGCTGCATTCATTATTTTTTGCGCTTGCTCATCTAAAATACAATATTTATCAATCAAATTTGAGGTTAATTCTGAATTTGTAAAAATACCGTCATTTTTATATCTTTCGACCTGAATTTTTCTTGCCTTTATTACCCTTTCTCTTATTTGGGCAGAAGTTTCAGCTTTTTCATCAATGTTTAGCAATTCATCCGCAGTTAATCTTGGAACATCAATAATCATATCAATTCTGTCCAATAGCGGACCTGACAATCTTGCCTTATATCTTTGCACTTGTGCATCAGTGCATGTGCATTGCTTTTCAATATCCCCCAGAAAACCGCAAGGACATGGGTTCATTGCCCCAATAAGCATAAATTTTGACGGATATGTAATAGAGCTTTTTGCTCTTGAGATAACAACGTAGCCATCTTCAAGAGGTTGTCGTAGAGTTTCTAATACAACTCTCGGAAATTCAACCATTTCATCAAGGAATAAAACACCTCTGTGGGCAAGAGTAATTTCACCTGGTTTTGGATTTGAACCGCCGCCAATAATACCTATTGAAGATGCCGTATGATGTACCGGTCTGTAAGGTCTTTTTGTCATCAAAGGCTCATCTTTTGGAAGAAGTCCGCAAATGCTATATATTTTAGTCAATTCTAGTGCTTCTTCCAATTCTAAAGGCGGTAAAATTGATGCAAAACATTTTGCCATAAGAGTTTTTCCTGAACCGGGAGAGCCTGACATTAAAAGATTGTGTCCTCCTGCGGCTGCTATTTCTAACGCTTTTTTTGCTTTTTGTTGACCCTTTACGTCTTTAAAATCGTATAAATATTCTTCGGTTATTGATTTTTCTAAATAAGCTTCAATATCTATTTTTGTCGGTTCAATAGGTGTTTCCGTAAAATGCCCGACAACATCACATAAATGTTCTGCACCGTATACAGTCATCCCTTGCACTAAAGCAGCCTCTTTTGCATTTTCTTTCGGAACTATGACTGTTGTAATTCCACAATCATACAAACCTGTAACCAATGGTAAAACACCGTTTACGCCCCGTAAAGAACCATCAAGAGATAACTCCCCTATAAATGCAGTATTTTCAGTTTTGTCTTGAAGGATTACATTTTCTTCCTGTAATATTCCAACAGCCATTGGTAAATCGAAGTAAGAGCCTTCTTTTTTTATATCAGCAGGGGCTAAATTGATTATTACCTTACCTTTTGGAAAAGTGTAGCCTGAATTTTTAATAGCCGATCGGATTCTTTCTTTCGCCTCAGATACCGCATTATCAGGTAATCCGACAATACTTATACTTGGTAAAGAGTTTGCTACATCAACCTCTACCTCTATCTTATAAGCATTTAAACCTACCGTTGTCGCTGTTAGTGATTTGCATACCATAGTTTAATTATATAATAATCCGGGGTAAATGTATATATTTCTGATAAAAACAAAAGACGAACAACAATGCCCGTCTTTTGTTTAATAAAATTTTTACTAAAGCTGTTAAACTGCTTTTTGAACCTTTCCTGCTTTTAAACAAGAAGTACAAACTGTCATTTTTCTGGTGTTGCCGTTATCATTAACTCTAATTGTTTGTAAATTAGGAGTTTGTCTGTGTACGATTTGTTTATTTGAAAATGTTCTTTTAGCCGCTTTAATCGGAGTCTTTCCGCAGATTTCACATTGTTTTGACATAATAAGTCCTTCCTTATATAACTAGTGTATTTATACAATATCGTAAATATAATCAGATTACAAGCGGAAGTTTAACAAAATGTAAATATTATTAAGAAGATAAAATTTAAATGAAAACATTATTCATTGCATTTTGTTTAGATTACCTTATATTGATGATAAAATGAAAGAAATGGGGAAAATATTTGATTTTAAATATATAAAAGAACTGTTTACACTTGCACTGCCGATTATTATGGGAAATCTCGGACACATAATGTTAGGGACGGTGGATTGTTTTGTTGCAGGGAAATATTCAACAGGTGCAATTGCAGCTATCAGTGTTGCTACATCAATACACGCAACCATAGTTATGTTTGGAATAGGGCTTACAATCAGTATTTCCCCATTACTATCAAACAAAAGAGGTGCTAAAGAAGGAACTAAAAAATACTTCTTCCCATCCTTAAAATTTGCAGTTCTTATGGGATTATTTTTAATGTGCATTACTTTTGCATATATTCCGTTACTTGATTTTTTAGGATATGAGCCTCAACTTCTGCACGATATAAAAATATTCACATTTTTGCTTGCCTTCACAACCATAACAGCAGAAATCAGTGTTGCTATAAAAGAATTTTTGCAAGCCTACGAAATCGTATTTTTGCCAAATTTTCTGATGATTATATCAGTTTTTTTAAATTTAGTTTTAAATTGGATATTTGTTTTCGGTAAATTCGGATTGCCTGAAATGGGGGTTGCAGGGATTGCACTTGCAACAGTATTAGTACGTGCTTTTGTTGCGATTGTTCTTTTAGCATTTTGCTTTATAAAATTCAGATTTCCTGAATATGATGATACTGATTATTACAAACAAATTTTTAAGATTGGACTTCCGATTTCAACATCAATAATTATAGAATTTTTAACCTTTAACTATATCGCAATAATTCTGGGCAGAATTTCAGGTTTATATGCTGCAGCACACAGTATAATTCTTGTAATAGGAAATGCTGCTTTTATGATTCCGCTTGCGATATCAAATGCTCTTGCGGTTAAAGTAGGTTATGCAAATGGGGCAAAAGATTATCCTGAAATGGTTAAATATATAAAAAACGGTATCGGGATTTCAATATGTATAATGATTATCGCAAGTACAATTTTTGCAAATTTCCCTCACCAATTAATCAGTATTTTTACGACAGACACAAAACTCATTTCTATAGCAGTACCCGTTATGTACATTGTTGCAGCTTATCAGATATGTGACGGAATACAAGTATCAATGAGCGGGATTTATAAAGGCTTAAAGAAAACAAAATTTGTGATGATTGCTAATATGCTTGGCTATATGCTAATAGGGATATCTTTAGGAACATATCTCGGTATTGTGAGAAAAATGTATCTGTTTGGCTGTTGGCTTGGAATTGCAGTATCATCTGCCGTACTAAGTTCAATCTTAATAACAGGTTTATTTATTATTTTGAAAAAATTGAAAAAAAAATACAGGAGTGAAGTAAATGGACTATAAAAAAATTGGAAGAGATTATTATATCAGACTTGATAGAAAAGAAGAAGTTATGTCATCACTTATTTTATTTTGTGAAAAAGAAAATATACAGACTGCACATTTCATCGGAATAGGTGCTTGTGATAGAGTAATTTGTCAGACACTTAATCTTGAAACACACAAATTTGCAAGCCACGAAAAAACAGGAATGCTAGAAATGTTGTCTTTAGTCGGCAATATGGCAGTAGACGATAATAATGAATTGTCCCTGCACGCACACGCAACCTTCTCTTACGTTGAAAATGAAGAAGTTAAGCTGTTTGGCGGACACCTAAAAGAAGCTTATATATGTTATACCGGTGAAATTATCCTTACACCTTCTGACGAAAAAATCATACGTTCTATGAAAATAGGCATGAATATTTGGAAGTTTTAATAAATTATAGTTTATCGGCTTTGCCGATAAACTATAAAGTGATTAAGTGACTAGGTCATTAAGTGACTAAGTAAATTATTCTTAGTCACTTAGTCACGATTCACTTAGTCAC
>OMPX01000178.1 GCA_900313115.1 uncultured bacterium | reverse complement strand
TTTTTTTGAAATATCTGTTTTTAATTTTGCCTGATAATATATTTTTTCTTCTTTTAGCTGCCTGATTTTTTTCTTATGAGCTTCACGCTCAGAAAACAGCCACCCCTCAAAACCACACCCCGGAGGTGTTATCGCCCAAGGTGAAGTCGGAAATGTCCTGCATACTTCAAATCGTTCTTCATATTTCGGACAAAGATTACTATCAGGTTTTATGTGTTTACAGTGATAAAATGTTCTGTTTTCCCAATCAGGTATGTTTTTCACCGTCGCCTCATCTGCCTTTAAAGCATCTTCTAAAGATGCATACGGCTCAAATGTGTCTAAAAACTCAATTGCACTTCTGTCTCCTTCTTGTGCCTTTTGAATAAGTTCTTCGTATGAAACAGATGCCGTTGCAAGACGACAGCATTTACCACACATTAAACACAATCTCTGAGGTCGTCTCTCTAAAAAACTCTTATTTGTATAATCCATTTTTTTATTATACATTACTTTTTATTTTTATGCCTTAGTATGAATTATGTAAAGTTATTCGCATATAAATAGTTTAGATATACTTTTTAATATCATTTTCCCTGCATAATAAGAAAATCAAATACACCAAGTAGATAATTCTTTAACACATAAATTGTTAACTAAACATTTTTCCACTTTGCATCTGTTATTTAACTCTTGAAAATACTTCGGTATTTATATCATCAAATGTATTATCAAAGAAATATGCAGAGCTTGCAACCATGGATGCATTATCCGTACAATATTTCATAATCGGTGCATTTACTCTATAACCTTCTTTTTCAAGCTCAAAAACTTTTCTTCTTATCTCTGAATTTGCAGCCACACCACCGGCTATAACAACTTGATTATAACCTTTTACCTCAAGTGCGTGTTTAACCTTTTTAATCAATGTTTCTGATACACATTCCTGAAAACTTGCACATATATCATTCAGTGGGATATTTTCTCCATATTCTTCTTTTAATTTTTTAACAAGTCTTGAGGTTGCAGTTTTTAGTCCGCTAAAGCTAAAATCAAATTCTCCAACTTTAGCTTCAGGCAATTCAAATGCATGTGGATTACCTTCCTGAGCAAGTTTATCCAACCTTGGACCTCCCGGATACGGCAATCCAATCAGACGTGCAACTTTGTCATAGGCTTCCCCAACTGCGTCATCAATCGTTTCACCAATAATTTCTAATTCGGAATATGATTTTACGTCAATAAGCTGAGTATGTCCGCCGCTTACCAACAATGATATAAACGGTGGTTCTAAATCAGTATCAATAAAATTTGCACTGACGTGAGCATTCAAATGATTAACACCAATAAAAGGTTTATCGTGAACCAGAGCTAAAGTTTTAGTGGCATTAAGCCCAACCAAAAGACAACCAACAAGCCCCGGACCAACAGTGCCTGCAAATGCATCAATATCATCAGGCGTCAAATTTGCTTCTTTAAATGTTTTATCAATTACTACATTTATGGCTTCTAAATGCTCTCTTGCTGCGATTTCGGGAATGACCCCGCCATACTGTTCGTGCGTTTTTATCTGAGATGCAACAACATTTGCTATTACCTTTCTTCCACCTTGAACAATTGCACAAGCAGTTTCATCGCAGCTTGATTCTATTGCCATTATATAGCTGTTTTTATTTAAACTAATAGTCTTATCAGAAAATAATGTTTTTTTATTCTTGTTCATTGTATTATTATATAACAAAAGTGAATAGTGAATAACTTTCCACTTTCCACTTTCAATTTTCCACTTTTACAGGGTAAATTAATTATTAAAGGCAAAATAAAAATGCAATTCATAGATAACACAAAAATTAAATTAGTATCAGGACGCGGCGGAAACGGCATGGTAGCGTGGCGAAGAGAAAAATACGTTGACAAAGGCGGACCTGCAGGCGGTGACGGCGGAAACGGCGGAGATATTTATCTTGTTGCAGACGAAGGACTTGCCACATTGTTAGACTTTAAATTCCGTTCAGTTTTTAAAGCTGAAAACGGTGAAAATGGCGGAATTAAAGGTATGCACGGAAAATGTGCAAAACATTTATATATTAAAGTTCCTCTCGGTACTGTAATTACGGATGATAAAACAGGTGCTGTTATCGGAAATTTAACTGAGGCAGGACAGACTGTTCTAATTGCAAAAGGAGGAAGAGGCGGAAGAGGAAATGCACGATTTGCGACTCCTCAAAAACGTGCACCTCAATATTGTGAACCGGGAGAACCTGGGATTGAAAGACTTGTAAGATTAGAATTGAAACTTATTTCCGATATCGGTTTATTAGGTATGCCGAACGCAGGAAAATCAACATTTATAAGTGTTGTCAGTTCTGCAAAACCAAAAATTGCAGATTATCCTTTCACAACTCTTGTACCGAATTTGGGTGTTGTTAAAAAACCTAATGGTGACGGTTTTGTTATTGCGGATATTCCCGGGCTTATTGAAGGAGCAAGTGATGGCGTAGGCTTGGGATATGAATTTTTAAGACACGTTGAACGCTGTCGTTTTCTTATTCACATAGTTGATATTACTCAGGAAAATCCTCTTGAAAACTTTAAAATAATCAATAAAGAATTAGAAAAACATTCAGATGCTTTGGCAAAAAGATATCAAATTGTTGTATTGAATAAAATTGATGCAGTTGATGAGGACAGAAAAGAAGAAGTTGTGACAGAATTTAAAAAACATCTTCCTGATAAAGAAATTTTCACTATTTCTGCCGTAACAAAACAAAATATTGATGAGCTAATGTATTTTGTATCGAAAAAGGTCGATGAAATAGAACGTCCTGAGATAGAAGTTCATGTAGAAGAAGATACAGGTGCATATAATAATGACGATAGTAATTTTGAAATCTTCAAGCTTGATAAAAACACCTTCCTCGTTCAGGGTGGTAAACTTAAACGTCTTGCAAGCGTAACTGATGCAAGAAATCCCGAACAGATCATAAGATTACAACATATTATGACTGCTATGGGTGTTTTTGATGCGCTGAAAGCAAAAGGTATCAAAAACGGCGATACCCTTATTATTGACCATCTTGAGCTTGTTCACTATGATGAATCACTTTGGGATGAAGGAAACGGATATTAGAGTTTTATATAATTACTGTTTTTCATTTAATCATATAATCATACATCATTTAGAGGTTTACTTTTTCATAAAAATAATTAAATAATAAGGTGTATGTTAAAGAAATTTCTAACAATATTAATCTCAATTTTTGTATTATCCTCATTAACAGTTTTCGCGGGTGAAGACTGGTCAAGTTATGATGGTATAGATAATGCTTGGGACGGACAAAAATCTATTACAAACAAACAGTTTGAAGAAACTATGGATGCTCTTCAAGCTCGTTCTAAAAAGAAAGAAGCAAAAAAGAGAGAAAAAAAATTAAAAAAATTTAAAGGTTCAAGTCTTACTCCGGAAATGGACGCTCATAATGAAGAGCTGGTTAATGAACAGCCTGATGAAAAGCTTGATGAAAACCAACTAATCAGTGTCCCTGTTGATTTTATAGTAAACGGAGAACTTGTAGAAAGAGGATTTTATAAAGTCGAAGGCGAAAAGAAATCTGACGGAGTTTATATTCTTTTGTACCAAGCGCACGTTTTGAAAGCTAAAATTAAAGCAAAAGAAACAAACGATGATTTTGAACAGGAATATATCAAATTTGCTAAAATACTGCCATGTAATGACCATCAAATGAAAATCATTTTTGGTTGTGTTGATTTTAATGCGTTTGCATATATTACATTTATTGAACCTGAATGTGTATTTTAGCCCTGAGCTATAGCAATAGCCTTTGTTTTGTCGTGTGATAATGAAATATCTGCTGAGATATTTTGTAGTGCTTCATCTAAAAATCTGACATAAGGTTCACCGTATTCGCCTTTATAAACTTCAATATCGTTATATTTTGAATGATGAATGCCTTTGTATGTCAGAAGTTTTATAACAGCTTCTTTTACGCAAAATCTTGCGCATAAATGAGGGGCAGGGTTGGATTTTGAATAACAATAATCAAGTTCAGCCTGAGTAAATATTTTTGATAAAAATTTTTCATCATTTACTCTGTCTTTATTCTCAAATCTTGAAATATCTTCAATATCTACACCAAGCATATTATTTAGCCCATAATAATTTTCATAACAGCATCAAGTTCAGCAGGTGCTTTTTTAACCTCTGAATTTCCATATTTGATTGCATTGTCAGGATCTTTCAGACCGTTACCTGTCAATATACAAACAATATCAGAGCCTTCTTTGACAAGTCCTTCTGCATTAGCCTGAATTAGTCCCGCTACAGATGCCGCACTTGCAGGTTCACAGAATACACCTTCAGTTGATGCCAATAATTTGTATGCTTCAACAATTTTTTCATCAGATACGCAGCCGATTTTACCGTTACTTTCATCACGTGCTGCAACTGCCTTATCCCAGCTTGCAGGGTTACCTATTCTGATTGCGGTTGCTAATGTTTCAGGATTAAGTATTCTCTCTCCTCTGACAATTGCAGCAGAACCTTCTGCTTCGTAGCCCATCATTTTTGGTAATGCTGAAATTTTACCCAACTTATGCCATTCAGTGTAACCTTTCCAATATGCTGTAATATTACCTGCGTTTCCAACAGGAATAAAATGATAATCAGGAGCTTTTCCCAAAGCATCAATAATTTCAAATGCTCCCGTTTTTTGTCCTTCAATTCTGAACGGATTAACAGAATTTACCAATGTTATAGGGCTCGTATCAGCTATTTTTCTAACAAATTCAAGAGCTACATCAAAATTCCCCTGAATTGCAATAATTTCTGCTCCGTACATCATAGCCTGAGACAATTTGCCAAGAGCAATATAACCGTCAGGGATAAGAACCAAAGTCCTCATGCCTGCTTTTGCTCCGTATGCCGCAGCTGAAGCACTTGTATTCCCCGTAGATGCACAAATAATAGCCTCAGAGCCTGATTCTTTAGCCTTTGTTACAGCCATTGTCATACCACGGTCTTTAAAACTTCCTGTTGGATTACAGCCATCGTATTTAAGATAAAGATTAGCATTCAATCCGATTTTTTTTGCCAAATTATCAGCTTTTATTAAAGGAGTATTTCCTTCATTCAAAGTTACTACAGGTGTAGTATCTGTTACCGGTAAGTATTCTCTATATCTGTTTATTAAACCTTTGTAATACATCTTAGCTCCTTTTATTTTCTATTCTTTTCACGATAAAGGTATAAAAAATACTATTTACCCCTTTACCCATTTACCCCTTTACCCCGTATTATTCCTCGACTCTGATAATACTGTCAATTTTGCATTCAGATAGTTCTTTTATTGCACTTTGAATATCGGCTTCCTTACATAATTCCGTTATGATTGTAATATCTGCCGTATTATCTTCAGATAAACCTTTTTGAAGAATTGTTGATAAACTGATATTACGCTCTGCGCATACATTACCGATTTTACCGATAACACCAATATTGTTTGGCGCAGTAATTGATATGTAATACTTGTTGTAGGTTTCAGAAATATCAATCATATCCGCATATTCTTCATAATTATTTCTCATCATAGGTAAGATGTAGTCAGAGTGTTTTAGTTCGGCAACAATGTTTATAATATCGCCGACGACAGAGCTTGCGGTCGGAAATTCTCCTGCTCCGGGACCTGTAAAAGCAACTTCCCCCATTGGAAATCCTTTTAAGTAAACCGAATTTGTAACATAATCAATATGTGCAAGAGCGGAAGTTTTCTTTACAAGCATCGGGTGAACTCTCACGTCTGCCTTTCCGTTTTCATCAAGATTACCTGATGCAATCAGTTTGATTTTATAGCCAAGTTCGTTTGCTTTTTTCATATCTTCTGCACGAACTTTTGTAATTCCTTCTCTGTATACATTTTGAAGCTTAACACGCTTGTTAAATGCAATAGTTGATAAAGTTGTAATCTTATACATTGCATCAAATCCTTCAACATCACCTGTCGGGTCAGTTTCTGCATATCCAAGTTCTTGAGCTTCTTTCAAAACTTCATCATAAGATGCTCCATCTACATCCATTTTGGTTAAAATATAGTTTGTTGTTCCGTTAAGAATACCTCTGATTTTAGAAATTTTGTTTCCCGCCATAATAGTTTTCATTGGCATTATAAGAGGAATACCACCTGCTATTGCAGCTTCATATAAAACTACTTTATTATTTTTTTCTGCAAGTTTAAATAATTCTTCACCTTTTTTTGCAAGTAATTCTTTATTCGCCGTAACGATATGCTTTCCGTTTTCTATTGATTTTGAAATATATTCCCACGCAGGCTCAACTCCACCAATAACTTCAACTACAATATCAATTTCCGGATTGTTTATAACTTCGTTTGGATCAGTTGTCATAAGAGTTGAATCAAAATTTTCAATATCTCGTTTTTTATTGATATTTTTTACAACAATTTTAACTATTTCAATATCTTCAAACTCTTGTATAGTTTTAAAAACACCAGTGCCGACAGTTCCTAACCCTATCATTCCGACTTTATATTTCTTCATCAATGCCCTCTTTACTAAAAATATATTTACCCCCATATCGTACTATAAATTGCGATAAATTGTAAACATTATTCTTAATTTATTAAAGTTTTATTTCAATTCCGTACAAATATTAGGAATGTAAACAATAAATTATAGAACAAAAAAACTATTCACTATAATTTATGTTATAATTTATCTATGATAAATTTTTTAAAAAATAAAGTCATAGTTTCTTCTCAGGCAATGCCAGATGAACCTTTATATAAAGAAGAATGTATGATTGCGATGATGCAGTCGGTAATAAATGGCGGTGCGGAAGTTTTAAGAGTTGCTGGCGCAAGAGATGTAAAAAATGCAAAAAAACTCGGTGTAAAAGTAATTGGACTTACCAAACCTGATGGACTACCTGAAAATTGGAAAGAAATTGTATATATCACTCCAACTTTAAAAGAGGTAAATGAACTGATTGATGCAGGTGCAGATGTTATTGCTTTTGATGGTACATCAAGACCAAGACCAAATAATTGTACACTTGAGGAAATTATAAAAAGAATACATTCCGCAGGGAAATTAGCAATGGCTGATATAGCAACTTTACAAGAAGCAATCAATTGTTCAAAATTAGGTGCAGATTTAATTTCGACAACTCTTTCAGGATATACTCAAGAATCATTATCAGATAGTAGTGATCCTGATTATCAATTACTAAAAAGTATAAAATTGAACAAAGTGCAAACCCCTGTAATTCTTGAAGGTAGAATTTGGGAGCCTCAACAAGTAAAAAAAGCGTTTGAATACGGTGCTCATTGTGTTGTTATCGGTTCAGCCATAACAAGACCACAGTTGATTACAAAAAGATTTATAAATTGGAGTAAGTAATGAAAATATCTGGAATAAAATTTTTGTCCACTTGGGATAGATATAATAATCTTATGAAAATAATGCAAGACAATGAACAATATATTAATAAAAGCCGAATGAAAAATTTATCTTTAAAGAGTAGTCAGCCATTAAAGACTGGTTCAACTTTAGGGCAAATTATAGATAAACAGATTTAGGAGTGCTGAAATATGAAAAAAGCTTTATCTTTTGATATTGGCGGAACAAAAATATATTATACCGTTATTGATGAAAACGGAGAAGTAATAAGTGAAATAAAGAAAGAATCAACACCAAAAACACTTGAAGGGATTTTAGAAATATTAAAAAACGGAATTTCTGAAAATAAAGATGTTGATGCCATTGCAATAGCCACAGCCGGAACCGTAAATAATGAAAACACCGGTGTTAACGGTTCAACGGGTAATTTGCCGGAAGGATATCATACGATAGATTTTCAATCTCTATCGGATAAAAAAGTATATTTAGAAAATGATGCAAATGCTGCAGCTTGGGCAGAACATATTATTGGTTCTTCAAAAGGCTGTCAAAATTCCGTAATGCTTACATTAGGAACAGGTGTCGGCGGAGGAATTATACTAAATAATAAACTATACAAGGGGAAATCAGGCGGGGCAGGAGAAATGCATTTTAAAATGTATCCTGATAAGCGCAGAAAATGTACTTGCGGTTCATATGATTGTTTTGAAGCGTATGCTTCAGGCACAGGCTTAAAATGGACGGCAGAAGAAATTAGCGGGAATAAAGAAATAACAACTTATGATGTAATTGACGGATTAAAAGTCGGTTGCCCTGAAATGACTAAAATCTTTAATACTTGGCAAAACCATATAATTCAGGGAATTATTGGTTTGGCAAATATTTTTGATCCTGATTGCTTTGTTCTGTCAGGCTCAATGGCGCAGTTTGTTGATGTTCAAAAAATAGAAGAAGTTGTAAATGAAGAAATCGTGACTTCTCCTACTTCTGTCAGATTAGGTTCGGCAGGAAATTATTCAGGAATGATTGGGGCAGCTCTTCTTGCTATTGAAAGTATTGGTGAATAAAAATGGGTAAATCCAAACGCAGAAGTATAGCAAAAGGTAAGTTTACTCAGATGTCTAATCTTGTTCGAGAAGATGCTGTTGCAATTGCTGTTGAGCAGATAAAAAATAATGAGAATCCTGAAGAAATTATAACTTTATTTGGCTTGAAAGCAGAGGAACTTCTTGAAGGCGGCGCTGATTACGAAGCTGTAAAATCTTTAGGGAGATTATTTTAATGTTGAAAAAAATAAAGTTTTGGCTTGAGTGTTCAAGATGGTATGCACTTCCCATGACATTTTTTTCTTGGCTGATAATATTTTGCTATGGGCTTAACATGAGTGGAAATGTTAAAAACGGGATACTTGCGTTAGTCGGAATCTCTTTTGCACACTTGGCTACAAACCTGTTTGATGATTTTTGTGATTATCATAAACTTACAAGAATTGTTGATTTTGGAAATGTTATTTTACCAAATACTCAAAGGGGTAAATGCAGGTATCTTATAGAAAATCAGACTACTTTAAATGAGGTTTTATCCGTTGTTATATTTTATTGTTTAATTGCTTTTTTAATAGGAATTTATTTTTATTTAACATGTGGGACACCTGTTTTAATATTCATGTTTGCAGGGATTTTAATTGTGCTTGGGTATTCATTTTTTTCTTATATCAGATTATCGGAACTCGCTGTAGCTGCAGCATTCGGACCATTGATGTTTTTTGGCACATTTTTTGTTATGACAAATAAAATCTCCATAGAACCTTTGATATTATCTGTTCCATCTATGTTATTTACCGTAAACCTTATTTATACTGATACATTTTTAGATAAAGAAATTGATAAAAAAGAAGAAAAGCGGACGTTAGTAAATTTATTCTCAACTGATGATAAAGCTATCTTTTTTCAAAAGTGCTTAATTGCATTTGGATATATATCAGTTTTATTGTTACCTGTTTTTGATATCACAGATTGGGAAGTTCTTTTTGTATATTTGACAATACCGCTGGCAATTGATTTAGTTAAATCATTATGTGAATACGCAAAAGACAATACATTTATTCCTAAAAAAAAATGGTATCATTTTCCGTTTGAAGAGTGGAAGGATATAGCCGAAAATCGTTCTCAGGTATTTATGTTTAGGATGTATCAGGCAAGAAATTTAATGATATATGTTTCTGTAATAATCACGTTATGTTTACTCTTTTGTTATTAACTAAAGAGCTTAAAGGTTCTTTCAACGTTATCTTTTGCGACAGTTTTGAGTGTTTCCATTTCTGATTTTATAGCATTACGTTCATTATCTAATGCCGCCAAATCAATATCATATTTTCTATCTTTCATATCAATACGACGCATATCAGCTTCATATTGCGCTTCTGCTTTTCTTAAGTATTGTTCGTCTTGAACTTCTCTAAGATTAGTGTCAATTGCGACACTGACGTCATAAATTGAGTATTCTTTTTCGTTTGATATGTCAACCTGACTAATTAGCGCATTTCCGCTATTTACAATATTTGTAAACCATTCTACACTATTTGTCATTTCTTCAGGAACACAAACTCCACCTTTTGTTTGGTCAAGTATTAAAAACATCCCAACAGCTTTTTCAATATCATCTTCAGTTAAATTGGGATAACTTGATGGATTTGTATCCGGCGTGTATATATTTTTAGTGCCGGATGAAATAGTAGAGCTATCAAGTGTAGAATAAAAATTATTAAAAGTTGGTGTTGGATGAAACCAAGAAAAATCATCTATATATGAATATCTTGTGTCACCGTTTGCGGAGGCTGTTCCCATCGCATTACAATTATTTACTGTTATTATTTTATTTGTGGAAGTTTCTCCGTTAAATGTTGAAACTTTTTGATATGTATTAGTTTCAATTATGTATTTAAAATTATCACCGTTACCATTACAGTTAGCAAGAACATTTGAATAAGATTCACAGTTATTCATAGTGATTGTTCCTCTAAGATAACCCGTAAATCCTCCAATATACCAATATTCTGATTTAACATCACCTTTTGATGCACAATCGGAAATTGTAATAGTTGAAGATGAACCTGAACCTGCACATCCGATAAATCCACCTGTGTATGTTCTGAAATCATATTCTTCATCCGGTCCATATCCGTTATTAGGGCTTACGTATGCACAGTATACATTTGCAGAAGATTCACAATTAGATATTTCAGCATTACCTTTTATATACCCGATTAAACCTCCGACAACAAGTCCTGATTTGATATTTCCTGATGTAGATGCATTTTCAACAGTTGTATTTTCTGCAATACTAATTAGTCCTGCTGTGTAATTTGTTGTGGTATCAATATTAACATCAACTGCAATATTTTTAATGGTTGCCCCATTAGTGCTGTAAAATAGTCCGTTGTCTCCATTTTTAATTGTGATAGTATGTCCGTTTCCGTCAAAAGTACCTCTGAAATCCTGAATGCCATCCCAGTTGCTTAATTCTAAATCACAATCCAGTCTAAAATTACCGCTGCTATTTGATAATGATTTTAATTGTTCAACAGAAGTAATACTTGTATAAGATGCACTCTCACCTGATTTTATGCTGTTGAAGGTTTTTAAAAATCCGTTTAAAGTTTTGTTTGAAGCATCATAAGCGCATTTATATTCTTCAGGAACATATGCTTTTCCTGTTTCGACATCTCTTAAAATATAAATAGCGTTATCATTTGCTTTTGTTCCGATAAGTCGGTTATAAGTTGCATC
The DNA here is from genome assembly GCA_900313115.1 of uncultured bacterium. Classification (GTDB taxonomy): domain Bacteria; phylum Cyanobacteriota; class Vampirovibrionia; order Gastranaerophilales; family Gastranaerophilaceae; genus UBA2883. The sequence goes on along the minus strand of OMPX01000178.1, from coordinate 5,637 downwards.
CGCATAAGAAAAAGATCCGTTTGATTCCAACACTTTGCTTTGTATTTTTACGGAATCAAGCGCATTCAAATAGTTCTCATAAACTTTTCTTGAGTCATTCGCTAATTTCAGCTTTTGAGCTTCAAGTTTTTGAGCTTTGTACTCTATGTCGTGCATACGTCCTGTTAGGGTAAGCAGCCTTGCTTGTGATGACGATAGTCCCATTTTGTCCCTTGACCAACTATTTGGTGTTTATTTGATAATCTTCTTCTCGCTGTAATAAAAATTACAATTCACTTATTATAATTAACGGAATTTTTTCAAAAAACTTTAGACAAAATTTTGTGATAATTTTTGAATAATTAAAGGGTATGTTTTTAAGTAATAATAAGGATTTTGAGGCAAAAGAAAACTTTAAAATTTAAGAAATATTACAAAAAAAGCATGCCAAAATTAAAGTTCAGGCATGCTTTTTTTTATATAAATTTTGTTTTAACTTACTAATTTATTTAGTTTTTCGATTTTACGTAAATGTTTTTCGTCTTTTTGGAAAATCATTATATATTCGTGCTTAAAGTTATTAAATCCACCCATAAGAGCTCTGTATCTCCATAAAGGTGCTAACTTACCTTTTGCACGTTCGTTGCCTTGCATATCTTTAACGATTGTAGCTTTATGACGGAAACCGATTTTTTTCATTCTTTCCTGACATTCAAAGCCAAGTGATACAATTTCACCATCGTGGTATTTATCGCCAATAATAAGTGCGGCAAATCGTTTATCTTCCAACAGGTCATAACCGTTTTTCGCTACTTTTTCAAAACCGTCATAAAAAGCTTCTGTAGATTCACAATTAGACAAATCTTCTTTTCTGTCAGAAAATTTGATAATATCATCATAAGGTGGGTGAAGTATAAGTAATTGAGCCTTTTCTTTTCTCATAACGTCTAATCTTGCCTGAACTTTTTTCTTAGCTAATTCACTTGCAGAATCAGCGCAAATAATGTTTACGTCAGTTACAAGTTGTTTAGCAGTAAATTTTTCAGAAACTTTTTCTGCAAGTTCGTCTTTAAGTTCAACACCAATACAACGTCTGCCCATATTTATTGCTTCGATACCTGATGTGCCTGAACCAAAAAACAGATCAAGAACAACATCATTTTCTTTTGTATATCGCCAATATAATTGTTGAGCAATTTGCGGAATAAAATTACCGTGATATTCGTTTGAGTGTCCGCCCTCTTTTAATCTTGACGGGAACTCCCACAAAGTATCCGTTTTTACGTAATCATATTCTTTCCAAGCATTCAGATTTATGTCGTTGTAAGCAGTGGTTTTAATCTTAGGTACGACACTTAAATCAGCAATAGGTTTTTCAACTATTTTAGTATTAGTACGTCTAGCCATTAAATTTCTCTCCATTTCCCAATGGTTCAATTGTAAAGGAATATGAAGAAAAATTTATCCATGAAATAGTTGAAAGAATTTTGAATAATACATTATTTGTATGATTTAGTAATGAATTATATTCTTAAAATTTTTATAATTAAAAGCCTAAAAAGTCACTATCATCAGGTTGGTTGAAATCTATATCATCTTGCTGTTGATAGTCTATCTGATCTGCAGATCGCAATTCTGCATCATAATCAGGTTCATTATACATACGTTCCTGTGAAATATCAATTACACCATCATCACTGCTGTAATGCGATAATACCTGCTCTTGAGATTCTACTGCTGCCTGACTGAATGCGTGAACTTGACTGTTTTGTTCTTGTGCAATATCAATACAATCCATAATTTGTGATTTAACACTTGGGTCAATATCCATATCTCTTACCATATTTTTGATATAGTCGCCACAATCTTGTATTGAAAAATCTGCTAAATCGGACGTGTTTCTAATATGAGCGCCGTTATGCATCATTTGCCCATTATCAATAGCATTGGTTAATATATGTTTATAAGTATCAGGAATAGGTAATTCGTTAATTACGTCTTTTATAGCATCACCACCGCCATTAACAAGTTGGTCATTTATTTCGGCTCTGTCACTTGCCTTCATACCTTTCTATTCTGCCTTAACTGCTTTTGCTTTCGCCTTTGCCTTATTCCAAGCAGTTTCTAACGACTCTAATAAATAATTTTTCACTTCCACAATAGGCGCAAATGTTTTATTTATTGCATTTTTTATACTTATGTATTCCCCAATATTATTAGTTAAATTTGAAATTCTTGTTGATATAGAATTAAAGGACTCTTTCATAGATGCAGGGAGTTTTGAAACTCTTGATGCAATATTGGCAGGTAAATTAATGACAGTATCAGTAATTTGCTTACCTCTGTTGTTATAAACAAGCACATCGCTTGCAACAGTAGCGGTATGCGGGTCAACACCCAGAGCAGTTTCTTTATACTGGTCTATAAAGTATTTTTTGAAGGTGTCAGGTTGCAATCTTTGTGCGGCGTGGTCTAAAATTCCATGCGGCATTGTTGCCATTCCCGCTTTTGATAACATAGTATTTATTTCATTCATGAATAAAGAGTTATTTATTTGTTCAAATGGTCTTGCGTTAGCGGCATATTGATAATGTTCTGCGAGTTTTTCTAAAAAGGCTTTCTTCTCGGCAGGTGTTTTTATTCCTCTTTTTATCATCTGTTCTGCTTCATTTGCAGTCCTGTACATTTGTTGGAAATATTGATCTAAATGTTTTGAATCAGGATATTTATGCTGTGTAAACATATTTACCGGAAGCGCATCAGACGTTATTCCTTCAAGTTTAGGGCTTGAAATACTTGTTGAACTGTATTCATCACCATATTTTTGTGCAATCGCATCAACATCCTGAGCCTTTTCTACATAATTATTACTTAATTGTGAATATTGATGTTCTCTGCCTGCCTCCATTTTTAAGAGTTCACCATTTTTCATGTAATAAAGGTTTTCTCCTGTTGCCCCGCCGTATGCTAACTTATGAGCAGTTTCTATATTTGATTTATAGGTTTCAAAATCAGGTGCAAACGTATTACCTTCAATACGATTATTAAAAAATAATCTTGTTTGTGCAGAGTTTTCCAAATAATTAATATTTAATTCTTTTCCGTCATTACCGGCAACTCGACATAATTCACTTTGGTCAATTCTGTTAGTGATTTCAATATTTCCATTGTTATTTTTTATTATGTACGAATAATCACCTTTGTGAGCGATTACAGAACCACCTGCAGGCAATCTATCTAATAAAAGTTGTTGTGTATTCGCACTAAATGTTTCAGTAATTTCCGAAGAAACAACAGGTTTTTCAGGAGTACCTCCTGTTGCCCTCATATATGCCTGTTCCGGAGTCGGTGTTGCTGTTGCATCAGGTTTTGGCTCAGGAGCAGGCTCATGTTTTGGCTCTACAACAGCTTTTTTTATTTCAGCTCTTTTTGCTTCAATCATGTGTTCTAACTCACGACGCATATCTCTGTTTTGAATAACTTCAACTTGCTTTTTAAGAACATCTAAATCTGCTTCAGTTGTTATAGTTTTCAGTTTAGCTTCAACTTCTTCCGTAATAGCATTGAATTTTTCTTTTTTAATATGTACAGAATGAGGTTTTGCATCTTTACTGATAGCATCTAATTTAGGAGTTGTTACTTCTTGTTTAACAGGATTAATTTCAGGACTATGCACTGTATTATGTTTTACGCTTCGTAAGCCTTGAATATAACCTGTTGCTGTCATAACCGTATTTAATATATTAGATGTATTTAAAGATCCGTCTTCATTTGTTAATGTTAGATAATCAGAGAAACTGCCACCATGGAATTGTTGAGAAATTGCAGCAGAAGATGCTAAATCAGCCCCAAAACCTAAACCATTAACAGTTGTTCTCCCAAGAGCAGATGAGATTCTGGATGAAACCAAAGACGTTGTACCACCGACAGTGACACCTGCACTTGAATATAATGCTACCTCGTCAGATTTATCTTCTACTGCTCCTCGTGTCTCAAGTGTGTCCCCTGAAACACTTGAAGCTATATTTGTTCTATCCATTGTGTATTGAACTGCTTTCATTTTTAGTCCTGTTTCAATGCCATTAACAGCTACCTGGACTAATTTATATTCATTTTTAGCGGCATTAAGTACCTGCGCAACTTTGTATACTTTACCGCCAACGGAAACCAGTTTACCTACTCCTAAACCGGGAACAGGAAGAACCATTGTAACTAAACCAACAGTCAGGTCAACTCCCATTTCTCCGTATGCCTGATGTTCTATATACTCTTGGTTTAAAGCTTGCAAATCTTGAACTGTTTTGCCTGTTAATTGTTCGACAGCATCTTCAAAACTGATTTTATTACCATTGGAATCAACCAATTGACCTTTTGCCGCAAGTTCTAATTTAGAAATTGTAGATTTTGACATAGCGTATTGATTTGCAACATCTGCTCTTGTTGTTCCCAAGAACATTTGTTGACGTAATTCATTTACAAAATCAAGTTTCCAACCTTCCCCGTCAACTGTATCGAGGTATGATTTTTCAAGATCAGAAACCATTGTTTTTAAACCGCTTAATGCCATTAAATTTTCGTTTATGACATTTTCAGATAAACCTGATGATGCTGATGAAGCCAATTGCAATTTTGTAAAATCAGTTGTTCCTTTGGTTTCATGTTTTATTTTTGCAATGTATTCATCATATTTAGTGCCTAAATCTTTTTTTACAAGTTGTAAAACTTCATAATTTTGAATCAATTGGAATGCTTTAGCAGCATAATCTTCTGCATCTTGAAGTTTGTATGCAGTGACAGCAGACGAGCCATAACTAGCATCCATATAGTTATTAGAAAAATCTTCTTCGACTTTATTATAACTTTCTATAGCCATTTCTAAATATTTTTTAGCTTCAGCGGCTATTTCTTCATTAGAAAATTCACCGTAACCTGCTATCATTAAATCTGCTCTGTCAGCTTTTGATTTTACATCAATTTTTTGGCCATCAGCAGTTGTTAAATTATCCATCGCAGCCAAAACTTCCGGATTTTGACTTCTTGTAGCATTTCTGCTGTCGCCCTTTTCAAGATACATAGCCCCAACTTCAGCCTGAATACGAATGATTTCATCATGAGTTAAAAAGTATTCATTTGAATCAATGAGTGCTCTGTTTGCTGAATCAATTTCAATAACATTTCCGTTTGTTATATTATACAGAGTTGTTTGAAGAGCATCTTGACCTTTAAAATGTGAATTATACCCATTTGCTTTATTATGCTGTGTAAGGTTTGATTGAAGATTATCATAATCAGTTCTTGTTCCTATAGCTTTAAGAGCTTTATTTCTGTTAGCAGATTCACTACCGTAAGTAGTTAAATTAGTCAATAAAATTTCATCACGTCTTGCTTGATCTAAAATCGCATTATTATCTACTAAAGCTGCATTTGCTTCATAAATTTCTGAATCACTTATTTCAGAAGCTAAAAATGCTTCATAAGCAGATTTATATTCTCCTGCTTGATAACCTTTAGATTCATAGTATTTATTAATTTCTGCTAACACAGCAGGGTCTACGATAGCATTATTTGCTTTTGATAATTGAGATTCATCTGTTCCAAGCCCAAAGAACCATCCGTCAGATGCATCATCAAGTTCTCTTGTGATAGCTGCTGCTTCTT
>OMPX01000177.1 GCA_900313115.1 uncultured bacterium | reverse complement strand
CTTCGTTCTTGATGTGATGCTACCTCTCCTCGGAAGATACTTAATCTTCCTCGTCGGCAGAGTCAACTGCGCCAATCGCCCGTATTTAGTTTTTTTGATTCGCGCATCAGCAAGAACTTCGTTCTTGATGTGATGCTACCTCATAGAAAACAATACTTAATTGTTTTTTTATCTTGGATTATTGCTTCACACCTTCAAGCCGTTCACTATATTTTGCTATCGCAAAATTGTTGTTCACTTTTTCGGTGTTACTTCGAGTTAGGCTCACTTCGTTCGCCGTCACTCTACGCAAAATCCGCTCGGCAGAGTCAACTGCGCCAATCGTCCGTATTAAGTTTTATTTTACAAGAGATAAACTACATTTACCCCTCGCCCGCTTTAACTTTTATTTTGCAAGAGATAAATTATATTTACCCCTCGCCCGTATGAAAAATAATATACACTATAATTATTTAATTTTCAACTTTCCATTTTCCATTTATATAAATCCTCTATTTAATTCATTTTTGTTAAATGAAATTCAGGTACAATTGGGGTACTATGAAAAAATTATTGTTAGTTATGTTTATATTGCTGGTTCTTGTTATTGCGACAAATCCATCACATGCGATAAAAATCGGGCTGTTACAAAATGAGCCCAAAGCACTCGTTTCTGTTTCGGATGAGGCTCAAATGATTGACGTAAAAACGAATAAACAAGTTTGTGTTATCAGAAAACTGCTTATGTATGAAATCACTCCTTTGGGAAACGATAAAATGATTGTTCGTTCAAATTGGGGGCAATGTACTGTTAATGCGAATGATGTTGTTATAAAACCACTTGATGAAAAAGCCTGTGTTTATGCCAAAGAAAAATGGTATAGAGGTATTTTGAGAGTTTTGAACAAAGATAATACGATTACTGTTATAAATGATTTATGTTTGGAAAACTACCTGCAAGGAGTTGTTCCTGCTGAAATGCCGCCATCTTGGAATATAGAAGCATTAAAAGCGCAAACAATAGCCGCACGAACTTATGCAGTTGCTAATATGGGTAAACATTCAAAAGAGGGTTTTGACCTGTTAGATACCCAAATGGATCAAGTGTATGAAGGTGTTCAAGCAGAATATGAATCAACAAACAATGCTGTTATCAGCACTTCGGGTATAATAATGATTTATAATAATAAGCCAATATCAGCAATGTATTCATCATCTGCCGGCGGACAAACAACTTCTGCGCAATCTTCATTTGGGTATGATGTTCCCTATCTACAATCCGTATTGTCGTATGATGATAATATCGAAAAACGCGGGCATGGTGTTGGCATGACTCAGCATGGTGCTAAAAATTTAGCCGAAATGGGCAATAATTCTTACCAAATATTAACGCATTTTTACAATAATATACAATTTGTACGGTTAAATCCTGTGTATTATAAATAGCTAAAATCCAATGTATGTAAGTGTTTTCGGGTTTTGATATACCTGCATGCCATATATATGTAAATATTTTCCGATTTACCCTCTTGCAAAACTAAGAAACATGTGTATAATTAAAAACTGTAGAGAGTTTAGTGTTTATTACTAACACTACTGAAAAAGTAGAAAAGGAGATTATTATGAACAAAGACGAATTAGTAAAAGAAATTGCTAAAAAAGCTGGTGTTTCTCAAAAAGCAGCTTCTGATATTTTATCAGCTACATTAGAAACAATCGAAAAAACAGTTTCTAAAGGTAAAAAAGTTACTTTAGTAGGCTTTGGTACTTTTGAAGCTCGTAAGAGAGCAGCTAGAACAGGCAGAAACCCTCAAACAGGTGCTGTATTGAAAATTGCTGCTAAAACAGTTCCTGCATTCTCAGCTGGTAAAAAATTCAAAGAATTAGTTAAGTAATTTCTTTATTTAACAAATTTTGAAAGAGGTTGTTCTTATAGAACAGCCTCTTTTTTATTCTAGTTTGCTGAGAATATTTACCCCTATATTTACCCCTTTACCCCCATATTTACCCCTCATATTTACCCCCCTTTATTTGACTTTTGATTGAAAATCAGTAATACAAATAGAGGATATTTATCCAACATAATTAAAGCGTGTAGTATTTTAGTCGTCAAACATATTGAGGAAGGTGAATCAATAAATGTTTTCAGAAATGATACAAAGCCTGCTTAATTCAGGCGGTCAGGCTAACACAATTAAAAGATATCAACAGATGAACAATTATATTAATGGCGTTCCTGCCAAAGCAGAT
>OMPX01000176.1 GCA_900313115.1 uncultured bacterium | reverse complement strand
AGTTTATCAGCATGTTTTTATTTTCACTCAGAGGAATAAAATCGACACCATCATTTATTTTTGTTGCCGGTGTATCATCATTTGATATTCCAAACTGTCTTTCTGTATATTTTGAATAAAAAATATATCCGATAAGTAATATTAACAGTCCAATCAAAAATGTTATCATATTATTATTTTATCATATGAATTAATAGTTGATTATTTCTTAAAAAATGCTAAAATAATTTTATTGGTGTTTAGTGTTTATAAATAGATTACAGGAGGTTTCCATGAATATTAATCATTCTGATCCTTTTGAGAATGAAGCAGAGGTTTCAAAAATGGTAGAAAAATTACATTCACAAATGTTCGAACAATTAAACAGACCTGATATTTGGGATATCCAAGGTCATTCAGACGCTATAAAATCTGCAACCAAAATGGGTAAAAAAGTTTTAGCCAAATTATAAAATAGAAAGTCCCAATGTAGTTTGGGGCTTTTTATTATTCTTGAAAGAATCCTTCATCGGTTTTTAAATTCTCACCGTTATAAGCATTTACAGCTAATTTATCGCATATTTCATTAAATTCATGTCCATTATGTCCTTTTACCCAAACAAATTTAATTTCATGCTTTTTCATGACTTCAATCAGACGTTTCCATAAATCTATATTTTTAACGGGCTTTTTAGAAGCTGTCCTCCAATTATTTTTTACCCAGCCATCAAGCCATTTTTTTTCTATAGCATCAATTAAATATTTACTATCAGATGTCAAGACTACATGGCATTCTGTTTTTAAAGCTTCTAAAGCAACAATAGATGCAAGTAATTCCATTCGGTTGTTTGTAGTTGTGACAAAACCTTCGGAAAGCTCTTTTGTTACATATTCTCCATTGTTTTTTTTATAACGCAAAACAATTCCGTAACCGCCTTTCCCCGGGTTGCCGCTGCAAGCACCGTCTGTATAAATCTCAACTGTAGGTTTAATAGTTTTTTCTTCCATACTATATATGGTAGCTTAAAATGTTTTTTTTGCTAATTATTAACTTTTGTAAATTCATGAAAAAAATAGTAGCAAACATATTTTTTACGGTCATTAAAATAGCATACGGATTTATTGTAAGAGAATTAAAACTAAGGAGGAAATAATAAATGAACGTAAGACAAACATTAAAAGCAATGGCAGTAGCATTACCTTTAGCATTAACACCTGCAAGTAAAGCAACTGCTCAAGCTGCAAATATTGTTAAGAATGCAGAAAAAATCGTTGTTACTGATACTTTAAAAGCTATGGAAAATAAAGCAGTTGATTCTCGTACATTGTTATTGAAAAAATATAATGGACATTTCAACGGTAATGTAGTCAATGGTAAAATTGGCAACGGCAAACTTGATTATGCTGAAAAAGGACGTTTGGTTCCTGCTTCAGAATATGCAGACAAAGCTAATAAGACTTCGTTAAACTTTGATGCAACATTTATCAAGGCAGACAACTTACCTGCTCCGGGCTTTAAAATTCACGGTGGTCTTCAAAAAGGAAAAGATGGTGCAGACGTAACATTTGGTTATGCAAGTAAAAATGGTTATTCAGATATGATTGCTAATGCATCATATACAAGAAACTTCCCTCTCGGTGCTGGTTTTACAGCATACGGCAAGGCTGGTGCTAACACTATCATCCGCAGAGAAGCTGTTAAAGGTGGCGATCACCATGGTATCTTTACTCCAAACTTAAATGCAGGTATGAAGTATGATCACAAATTCCCAAGCAATGTTACTGTTGGTGCAACAGCTGAAGTTGGCGGAGGTCCTGCTTTCTATTTAAAAACTGATGGCGGTAAAACTCAAGTAAAACGTAATGTAATGTACAATGCAGAAGCAAGAGTTGGTTACAAAGATGTTGAAGTATTTGGTCAAGCTGGCAGAGACGATATTCTAGGAAACCAATTCGGTGTTGGTACAAGAGTTAAATTCTAATCAACATTAGATATATAAAGAAAAAGAGGCAGAATTAACATTCTGTCTTTTTTTTTTGTAATAAATATTTTTATACCAAAATATGACCTGGATATGTAAATAAATGTAACAAAGTTTTTTGAAATACTAAAGATTTAAAGAAACGTGCCGTCATGCATGGTGAATGATTAGGAAACTACTCATGTTATATGGGTAGTACAAGGAAAAAAGGGGTCAATATGGGTTTATCATCATCACAGGCAAGGTTGCTCAATTTGACGGCACGTATGCACCAAATTGAGTACAAAGCTGCAAGGCTT
>OMPX01000129.1 GCA_900313115.1 uncultured bacterium | reverse complement strand
CAATGATAAACTCAACAAAAGATACAATAATTGCAAATGCAAAAGTCGGCGGAGAGTTGACAAACACATCAGAAAACACAACTGTTTTAAATATGTTGGATGTAGTTGGTAATGCAATAATAAACTCAACAAAAGATACAATAATTGCAAATGCAAAAGTCGGCGGAGAGTTTATAAATACATCGGTTAATACAACCGTAACAGGTGTTGTATCTGTTACAGGTAATGCTGATATAGATTCAACAAATAATGTAAAAATAAATGAAATTAGTTCTAAGAATTTGAACGTAGATTCAAAGAATGCTGATATTACAAAATTAACATCAGTAAAAGATACAGAAATCAATACGGTTAACAATACAAAAAACGGTGGCGGAACAGTCGGCGGTAATTTTGTAAATAAATCGGGAACAACTGTTACAAACTCTGAGACAGGTGAAACAACTGTTTTAACAAAAGGTAATACTGATATTACCAGCACGTTGAATGTTAAAGGTCAGGGTGACATTGCTTCCACTAATAATGTTACCGTATCAGGTAGGATAAATGTTGATAAAGATGCAAATATTACTGCTCAAAATGATATCAAGATAGCAGATGGTCATATTAAGCAAAATATGAATCTTGATGCTAAAACAGTAAAAATTGATGAAATTCAAATTGATAAATTGATAACCGCTCATACAAATACTGCAGATATCAATACATCATACGATTTGAATATCAATGTAATTGACGGTAAAGATAATACTCACTCTAAAAGTGTGAATATAGTGTCTGCTCAAAATATTACAAATGGTGTTAACAATGGCGATACAAATATCTATGTTAAAGACATATCTTTAACGGCAGGTGAGTCTGTTGCAGAAAAAAATAAGATGTTAAATATTGATTTAACCGCTAATAATACAATTTCTGTCGAAGCAGGAAAAGATCTTAATATCAATACTATTGGTGCTAATGCAAATTACACAAAAGTAAAGGGTAGAGATGCTAATCTAAAAGCTGATAAGTCTGTTAAAGTCAGAAATATGAATGTTGATAATCTTGATTTGAGAACTGCTTCTACAAATACAGATGTCAAGGGTAAGATTAATAAAAAAGGCAATATAAGAACAAAAGATAAACGTATTGGGATAAATAACGTAAATCTTGCACCTGATTATTATGCTACTGTTCAACTTCATTCCGGTAAAAATGAATTTAGAGTAGTTACAAATGGTTCAAATAATGTTAAGGTATGGACATCAAAATTTGTAGTAAGACATAATCCGGGTATTGTTATAAACGGAACAGATTTCTTATCAAGTATGGAATCTGAAGCAATTAAAGCTGCCGAAGTAAGCTTGAAAAATTCTGACCGAAGAAATCACAGTATCTTCAATACAGAAGATTATTTGAAGAATGAAACGACACAGTCTGATAATTATGAATTAATCAAGACAATACACGGTGATATTATTACTCCGGCAAATGCATTTGATATAATCAATTCAGGTAACAATTTATCAGGTATTTTTACTTTAAAAACAAAGAAAAAGGCAAGTGCTTCAATAAATGACAAAGTTAGTTACATAAAATAAAAATATAAAATACAAAACGGCTCTCTTTATTCGAGAGAGTCGTTTTTTTTGATATATAAAATATTATCTTTTGAATATATTTAGTCCGTGAGTGTCTTGGCTTCCTGTTTTGAACAGTTTATATAATTTGCTTATACCATCCATAAATTTTTGAGTAACAGGATTTTCTTTAAACTCTTTTCTTTCAGGTTTATAGCTTTGGTAATAAACTTCTGAAAATTTTGCTTTTTCCTTGCACCCTTTTTTAAATTTTGAATATAAATCTTCTAAAAATGTGTATTTATCTTCATTGTTCTTGACAGGACTTGTCGTGTCAATTGGATGGGCGATACCCATAATTGTTTGTTTTTGCCCTTTTAATCCACCATAGAGAGTCTCAAATGTCGGCATATAATCATATTTTGGATTTAAAGTCACTTTATATTCAGAAATATTTTGTTTTACTAATTCTGTTGCTTTTGAAACTTTTTCTTCTTTTAAACCATCTGTAATTATATTTGTTACTGTTTCTTTATCTAAGTCAGTACAAGCTGAAATAAATTCAGGTAAACCTTCTTCAGGTTTTGGAATTTTGTTATTTCGGTCTATTGGAAATCGAAATTCTCTCATTTTATCCATAAAACCATCTGTATCAGTTGGAATATCGTGTTTTTTTAATGCCTGTGTTATTGTTTCATTTTTTAATACAACATTTTCAACTGCTATTTTGTTTTGAAAATATCCGTCAAGATTGTTATAAATTCCTACGATATCTTTGTTTAATTGATTATATTGTACTTTTGCTTGTGGTAAAGAAAAGAAAGTATCTTTTCCATAAACTTCTTTATAAGTTTTATTTGCAGTGTTTACCATCAGATTTTCAATATTACGCTTTTTAGCTTTTGTCCCGTCTATAAAAGCTTTGAATGTTTCTTCATTCGGATCAATTCCATAGACAAGAACATGAGTATTTGTTGGTTTATGAACCAAATCAGGTGCTATATTGTTATAAGTTGTCATTTCTACCCCTAAAACAACTCTTAGATTTTTGTATTTTAAAGGTTTTTCAGAAATTATTTTAATTGCTTCCTGAACGGATTCAGTTGTATCATGATCAGTTATACCGACAATAAAGGGAGCTTTTTTTGCGTTTGGATTCTCTTTTGCGACTTTGTCTGCGTATTCTACAGCATTATCTAACAACTCCTGAATACTTAGAGAACCATCCGAAGCAATTGTGTGCATATGTAAATTTGCTCTCATATCACGAGATGCAACATTACTAAAATTTTCACCTGAAGAATATACTGTTTCATTATCATTAAATTCTTTCATTATCTCTTTCAATTCTTGTGTACCAATTATTGAACGGATTTTATGCTGATTCTCAGGGTTTAAACCTGCATTTGCAAGCAGAGTTTTTCTGTATTCAACATCTTTAGGATAAGCTTTTGTTTCATTTTTTAATTTATCCATTTGCTGCATATAAACAAGAGATTCCCCATAATTAGGCAAGGCACTTCTGTCAGGTGAATCCAATAAATGAGTAGCTGTAGTCATACTCGTAAAAGAAATGTTACGTCTAAAATTTGATATATTAATATTAGTGTTGTTGATTTGTTGAATTTTCATATTGAGATACAATATCACCTAAATTTATTATGATTCTATATAAAATTAATAAATTGATTTGAACAAATTGTAGCACAGTTGTTATTTCTATGCAAGTAAAATTAGCATAATACCTGCTATTGCAGAAATGGAAATATACCAAAGCGGATCTTTGTTTCTTAATAGGCTGACTAATAAAAGCATTGAAAATAAACTCCATCCGAATGCTATATTTGCGCAATGAATAATGTTCTGTTTAAATAAGTTAACAGCAACAACCGATAACAAAGCGCAACTTACAGGTTTTAATGCCCAAAGAGCAGATTGTACATAAAAATTATCGCTAAATTTTTTTAATAATTTTGCAACTAATATACCAATAATTAAGGCAGGAAGAACTTCTGAAAAAGTTGCGAATAAAGCTGTCAAAACTCCGCCTGCTTTCATTCCTGCATAAGTTGCAACATTGATTCCGACAGGCCCGGGGGTAATAGTTGCGACAGCAATCATTTGTGTTAGTTCTTGAGGAGAGTACCAACTATAATGTTTAGTTATGTCAAATAAAAACGGTAAGGTTGCGTATCCTCCGCCAAAAGAAAATAAACCTATTTGTATAAATTCTTTAAATAAACAAAGGTAAAGATTAATCATTCATCCTCCTTTGCTTTATTAAGTTCCATAGAATACCGATTGGAATTGCAGATATTATAACAACTGCAGGTGAAATATCAGTATTTAACATTATAAGAAAAGCTAAAATAAATAAAACAATTGAATCAAAACCTTTAACAGCTTTATTCCACATTTCTCTAACAGCAGATATTATAAGAACAACTACAGCTATTCCTATTCCGAGGAAAGCTCCCTGAACATATTTATTTGATGCAAATTGTGTAAAAACTGATGAGAAAATAACAATTGCCCAAAATGCAAAAAAAGTTATTCCGAGGACACCTGCAATTGCGCCCCATTTACCACGTAGTTTATAACCGACTAAAATTGATATATTTATGGCGATTAACCCCGGCAGAGATTGGCTGAGTGCATAATAATCAGTCAGTTCTTCCGATGTTAACCATTTTCTCTTGTCTACAATTTCAGATTGCAAAATCGGGAGAATTATATATCCTCCGCCAAGTAATATTAAACCTGCTTTTAAAAATGCTAAAAATATATCGGTTATGTTTACTTCTTTTTCCATAGTTCCATTATCGCTTAAAAATATTTTAATGACTATGTATAAAGTATATTAAAAGTAGCAAATTAAACAAAAAAATAATAATTCATATAATATTTTATATAAATAAAATCGTGATGTAACAATTTTGTTAATTTTTTTGTAACAATAAAAAAAATACTAGCAAATAATTGTTTTTAGGTGTATTAAAATTGTGTGATGTATAAAAAAAGGGAATTTTATGGAAGTAAACGGAGTTATAAGTAAACCGTACCACACAACAAAAAAAGGTGCTATGTTGGGTGCCGGTATAGGATTGGCAGCATTGGGATGTCAATATGGAATGGTAAATGCTAACTATTCTGGTTTAAAAGGTGCTGCATATGCTGTAAAGAAAGAAAGATTAGAACTTTTAAAATCTATTTATGAGTCAACAGGTTTGTTTGATATGGCAAAAACAACCGTTTCAAAAGTAGTTAAAGGTGCTAAAAAGCAAATTTTAAGTGTGCCAAATGTGGCAAAACAAGTTGTTGGTTTGGCAGCAATCGGTGCAGGTATCGGTTTTGCCGTTGATTTGTATAAAAGTCATAGAGCAAAAGTAAATTCGGATAAATCAAAAGCGGTTTAGAGAGGGAAAATAGATGGATGTAAATACAACTTCTAAATATAATTCATCTTTAAAAGGCGGGATTGCAGGAGCTGTTGTCGGTGCTGCAAGCGGTGCGATGTTGTATCAGTTAACAAGAGCAACATTACTTCCGTTGAGAGGTAATACAACATTTTCTCAAAAACGTGATTATATTAAGGATATGCAAAAAACATGTTCAAGTCACAATATTGAAATGAAAGGTACTACTGTATCACGAACAATTAAAAATTCTCTTAAAACTTTAAGAAAACCATCAGTTATAGCATCTGGATTATTACTGGCAACGGGTATTGGTACAGCACTCGGAGCTTGTATTGATATGATAAAACTAAAAAAACAAAATGATAAAAATAAGTAATAAAAAAGTCGGATTTTTGTCCGATTTTTTTATATTCAAAGTATAAACTTTTATTAAGATTATACGGAAAAATCAAAAACACTTGTTGACTGTAAAGTATGTTTATAATAGCATTATAATGCTATAGTGAGACCGAAATATTTTATAGATAGCGAAGAATCACGTATAGTGGGCGGTTTTAGCCGTCGTTAGTATAGAAAAGATAAAGGAAAAAGAAATGGCAACTACAGCAAAAAGACAAAGAATCAGAGTTTGTTTAAAGGCTTATGAACATAAATT
>OMPX01000015.1 GCA_900313115.1 uncultured bacterium | reverse complement strand
TCATATGGGGTATTAGCAGAAGTTTCCCTCTGTTGTCCCCCTCTCTAGGGCAGATTTCCTACATATTACTCACCCGTCCGCCACTTATGTATCTCCGAAGAGACCTTATCGTTCGACTTGCATGTATGAAGCATGCCGCCAGCGTTCGTCCTGAGCCAGGATCAAACTCTCCATTGTCAGAAAGTTTATGTCCATCGTCTATCGAGGGCTAACTCGATAAACTGCTCGACTTTAATTTAATTACTTCGTCGTAGTGTTGATAAATCAACACCGACTCCGTTTTCGCGTTGTCTGTCATTTTTGAAATCAACAAGTATATTGTCACATAAACTAGTTATGTTGTTTTCAGCTATTCTATTTTCAATGTTCGAGAACTTGAATTTATTTTTACACAGCAAATAACTATTATACTCATCCTTTGCTAGTGTCTCATTCCCTTGCGAATTTATCGCGCTTATTTATCTTACTGCTTTAAAAACTTTTGTCAAGCATTTGTTTTACAAATCTTAACTTTGATTTTTCGGCTTTAATGTTCATCGGCGCCTCCGGATTTATCATCATCCCCAAGGTGGTTTAAGTTTGCTATTTATATCGGCGTTAATGCATATTATATATTATAACGCATTTTATATTTTTTTACCACCCCTGAGTTCCTCTGTGTCCCAGGCACATTATCTATACTACTACCTCAATATTTAATTGCAAGGGGGTAAATAAAATTTTTTTTCATGTTTTTGCTAAATCTATGCATGTTGGCTTGTCTATTGAGATAGAAGTCATTTACAAAACTTCACAAAAACTTGACAACCTGCATATAAAAGTCAAACTCATGCTTTTAAGGGGTATGTTATTTATCAGAACGGGCATGTCTTACATGCCAGTTTGTTGTTATGTTTATTTGACAGGCATTGCCCAACTATTGCTTGGTGCGTCAAATGACGCACCTTACGACTGACAACAAAACATACATGTAAGCATGCAGTGTGGATAAAGCGTAACGTACACACCAATAAAAAGGTAGCTACAAAATTTAAAAAGGTGGCAAATTACATTTTTGCCCACTCTACTCGCTACTCACTGACAATAATATTAACTTTTGTAACCAAATTTTCTAACTCTGAAATCTGAGATATAAAAATTACTTTATATATATGTGTGTGAATAAGTTATAGGTATAGGAGTTACGCATGAGTGAATGTTCAGGAAGTTGTGCAGTACAAAAGCAAAGTAGTCTAATCAGCATGTTTACCCCTAAGGCAAATAGTGTTAGACAAGATACACCTGCTATATTCAACGATTTAAACATGCAAAACGGTTTTGACAAATATGCTGATTTAAAACCTACAATTTGCTATTTTGCTTAAAAAGCGACTATCACACAAAAAGTACCTATTGATTAACATAGTCAATAGGTACTTTTCACATTAATATATTATAATGAATACCCTCTTCACACCATTAAATCTCAGACAAAAAACTATTTACCCCTTTACCCCTATTTACCCCTTACCCCCAAGCGCCAAATTTTTCATCTGCATAATCTGCAGAACGATTATACGCATCAACTTCTATTGCATTCTTCTCATATTCAGGAGAATCAACTCTAGGATAATTTCTTACTGCTTCAAGCCAAGTCTTTGCAAGCATACCCTGAGGGGAATCAGGACTGTATTTCTTTTCTGTTTCAGGTTTATCACCCCAATATGATTTATTATACATATCGTTGACTTTAAAACCTAAAATTGCTTTATCAATCATATTCTGTGGTTTTGCATGAGTCCATGCTTTTAAAACTTCTTTTTCGCCAATACCTTCTGTTTGGCGCATATACATGTGCTGTTGAGCATGTATAACCTCATGGGAAATTTTCTGAACGATAAATTTCTTTTGCTCTTTTTCAGTTACCGGTTCAATTTCTAATCTGTCAAACCCGAGGTTTCCTTGCTTAGACAATGCTGCTACCGAATACATTGCAGTTTTCTTATCCACAAATAATGGTAATCTGTTTTTTGGAGATGTTATTACTGTTTTCTTCCCATCTTTTATCCCTACAATCTTTGTATCTGATTCCATTAAATCCGAAAGACTCAATGTTATTTCATTTTTGCTAAAAGTAAATCCGCCAGCTACTACACCGTCATTATCCCCGACAAATCTAAGATGCGGGGCTCTGTCAATCCCAAAATCTTTGTTTATTTCGTCATAAACTCGCTGTAATTCGCCATTTGGGAATAACTTGTTTAATTTTTCTATATTAATTTCTTTTTTGCTTCTTATATTAACGGTATCAAGATTAGCCCCTGCAAGAGAGGTCATAGCTACGTTTGAACCATAAGATGCAACTTTTCCCGCCGGAGTTTGATTAACACCGACTGCATAATTAGGGGCACATGTATACATACTAACCATATTCATATATTATATAAGTCACTTTTTCAGAAAAAATTGCGTTTTTATATACTTATATTAAGTACTACGTATGCTATTAAGAGAAATCAACATTAGTATAACCGGCTTTTTTAATCAGAGCCTGAAGATTATCCATATCTTTATTTGTATACTGAGATTCTGATGGTTTAGGATTACCAAATCCAAAATTAGCTTTTGGCGGTTGTTGATTTAATGGTACAGCGAATGTTTTACCATCAACTGATGCAGTCAAAGACATTCCGCTAGGTCCAATGAATTGTACAGAAACTTTAGCATTATAATGTTGGGTCAAATTGCTATTTGAATCTGCTTTTGGCGGAGTTTGTGCTTTAGGCGGAGTATTTACAGTCTTAGCTTTTGGTCTTGCAACACCATTACCCGGACCTTCTTTCGGATTTACACCTTCAGGTAAATTTATAGATTGACCTGCCTTAATTTTGTCAGGATCTGTTATTTGCGGATTAACTGCCATTAAATCCTTCAACGATACGCCATGATTTTTTGCAATTTGAGATAATGTATTTCCGTACTGAACTTTATATTGCTTCAATTCAGGTTTTGGATTTTGGTCATCTACAGGATTGTCCGATTGTTCAGGATTATCCGGTGATTTTAATTTGTTTGCTTCTTGTTGTGCTTCTGCTGTCACATCCTTTACCGCATTTGAGATTGACTCTGTCAATTTACTCATAATAGTATTATTCAGATCTTTCATCACCTGATTTGCATCCTGACCTTTTGCAAGAGCTGCTTTTGCAGTTTCTGAGAAATTACTCATTTTGGACATATATTTCTCATTTGCATTAAAAGTTTTATTAAATTGAGTTAATGCATCACCTTCTAAGCCAACATCAAGTTTTGAAACTAATGAAGCATTTTGATTAATAGACTCATTTACTAATTTATCGGATTTTGTCGCAAGCCCATCATAATTGCTATCATATTTAGAATATACATCATTGATTTTGCCTGAATCGTTTCCTTTATGTTGAACCTGAGTCCCCATTTCATTGAAGTTTAAATCAGTTGTACCGGTTTTGTGACCATTAGCATCATAAGATTTGACGTTTGCACTGGTTACAGTATTACCATCCATCTTCGCATTTATTTTCATAGAAATGCCATTTGCATCATACAGACGTGCTTTTAATCTGTCACCACCTCGAGATAAATTAATTTTGGAAGTTGTTACACCATCACCAATTTGATGTTCTATACTTTTCAGGCTACCATCTCTGCGTTCTTTTACAATATCTTTTGAACCATCAAAATCAGTTTTTTCGCTGGATTTTATAGAACCGTTTCTTCTGAATGATACAGAAGAACCCTCAGTAAATCGCATTCCGTCTGCAGTAACTGTACGGGATACATCCTCTGATTTAACACTACCATTTCTTCTGAATTGAGTATTTGAAGTTCGCGTATTACCATCGCCGCTATTATACGATTCAGTTCTTGTAGCCTGATGTCCGTTTTTACGGAAAGTTGCCGTTGTTGTATTAGAAGCACCATTCTGATCGGATACAGTTCTGTTTGATGATCTTAAACGACCTTTTTTATCATAATTCTCTGTAATTACGGTTGTTACACCATGTTCGGTATCATTAATTGTTGTTTCAATACTTTCTGAGCCATCTTTGTTAATTGTAGTAACTTCTTTGGTATTTCCCTGAGTATTTGTTATAACTTTTGAACCATTTTTATTATTCTGAGTTGTAGTAACACTGTCACCTTTGACATCAATCTCTGTTGTACTTCCATCATCGTTCAATTTCGTTGTATTAGAATTTGTTGCTCCTTCAAATTCTGTTGCTTTATTATTATCACCTTTCAACACATCTAAGGCGTGTTCATCTTCTTCACCATTTCCTTCAAAAGCGGAGCCTCCAACTGTTTTTGGATCATATAGCGACAACTTTTCAATTTCTGCATTTACTGCTTTATCAAAAGCCTGCTGTATTTCTCTGTTAGCTGCCTCTGACATCTGTTTTGCTTCCTGACGGGTAGCTGCATCCATTTTATTTGCTTGTTGATTTGCCCACGCATTTGCTTCTTCTTCTGTTTTAAACTCTTTTGTTTCCATTCCTGCATTATAGTTGAACTTAGAAATAGCATTTTGGAACATTCCTTTTACATCAACTGATTTTAAAGCATTCTTTTGTATTTGAGTAGTTACCTGTTCTGAATATGGAGTAGTAATATTAGCTTGAATTTCAGATCTGGAAAACAACGAATTAGACTTTGCTTCTTGAGAACTTACGTTAGAATCCCTATTGCCATCATAATTTGACCAAATAGATTTGGATATAGTGTTTTGACCCTGATCCTGCCCGTTGACACCCTGAGCAGAGCCCTCACCACCTTGCGGCTGTGTAGGTTTTGTTTGAAGAGAATAATCTGTAGTCGGCATATCATTTCTAATAGTTGCCATAATACGTCCTCAATATAGTCGCTCTCATGTATAAAAAAACATGAATATTACTACGATTTCAGCACTTTATACAAAGTGTTACATAACTTAACACAGGCATACACATTATTATTTCAACTAATTATTTTTATAATCTCATTCTTTATATTTTCGAAAACATTTTCCCAAGTTTTGGAATCTTGTTGTCTGAATAAAGTTACAGAATCATACCATTCTGTTTTCTTTTCATTATCAAACCAACGCCAGTCAGGGTAGTATGGAAGCAAAATATAAGTTTTTACACCTAATGCTCCTGCCAAATGAGCTATTGCGGTATCAACCGTAATCAATAAATCCATATTACATAGAGCACCTGCTGTATCATCAAAATTTTCAAAATCTTTCGCCAAATCTATCAAATCGGAATAATCCTTGTAATTATCCATTGCCGGTTTTACCTGAAAAGAATAAAACTGTGAATTTTTAATCTTAAACAAATCTTCAAACATATTTATATTTAATGTTCGATGCAGCATATCTCTTAAACCGTCTCCGCCTGACTCCCAACAAATTCCGATTTTTAATTTGTCAGTGTGAATTTTATCTTTATATTTATCAACAATTTTTTTATCTGCTTTAAAATATCCATTAGAACATGGAATTGTATCAATATCTGCCTTTATATAATATGGAATATACGATAATATCACAGACTTGTCATAACTTGGAAATCTTTTTGTCAATCTGCAGACCTGCACCCAATGCAAATCCGCAAAAGAACGTTCTACAATGCCAGCCATCTCCGGTCTTATCAAAATTTTAACCTTTTTAAATTTATTTTTTAAGGAATAAATATATCTGAGAAACATAAATGTGTCCCCATAACCCTGATCACAAAAAACAAGCAAGGTTTCATCTTTGTATCGTTTCCCGTCCCAAGGTCTTTTCAACTTGTTTATCGGATGCTTCGGACCAACCTGCGGCTCTTTATATATATAATATTTATAAGCTTGTTTAAACTTTCTTTCTTTAAAATACAAGCACGCATATATATAATTTAGCCATACATCTTTATCTTTTCCACGATATATTTTTCTTAAATATTTATGAGCCGATTGATAATCACTGTTTCTTAAAGCATTAAGCGCCAGATTATAATTACCTTTTCTTTTTTCACCACATCTTAAAGCAGTTTGATAACATTCTTTTGCCAAATTTTCATCACGCAAATACAATTCTGCAACCATACCTAAAACAATCCAACCAATACCATATTTTGGATAATTTCGTGTAACTTGAATGCTATAATTTAGCGCATCTTCAAATTTTCCGATACTCAAACAACAATCTGCATATTGAGCAATCGCTTCAGGTTTTAACGGAAACATTTTATATGCTTTTTCTGCAATAATATACGCCGTTTTGGGGTCATCCTTCTTTTCCAGACAATCAACATATTTCGAAAAAACATCAAAATTTTTTGTTTTGTCTACTGCCTTTTCAAAATATATTTGAGCTTTTTCAAATTTTCCAAGACAATAATACGTCAGCCCCAACCACTCATTAGTTGCATCAAGAGGTTTTATAGAATCAGATTTTTCGAGATATTTTTTCGCCTGCTTGAAATCTCTCATATTAAAATATAAGCCGCCTAACATTGACAAAACAACAGCATTGTTTCCATCTTGATTAAGTACATCTTTATAAATCTTCTCTGCCTTGATGTACTCACCACAAGACATATACTTCATCGCAGTATGTATATCTTCCATAATACCCATGACAAAATTATAACATTCATAACAAAATTATGAAAGATTATACATTATGTAAATTTGTTGTTCATTAGATAAAAACTCTATACAATATAATTAATATTGGGAGGCCGTATGAGAAATTTAATTATTAATATATTAGGTACTATTATTTTATTGATGAGTTCGTGTGCAGGAGCATTTGCATTTTTCTCCGATATGGACACTAACCATTGGGCATACAAACAAATCAAAGATTTATCAGAACAAAGTATAGTAATCGGATACCCCGACGGAACTTTTAAACCTGACGAGAACGTAACAAGAGCAGAATTTGCATCAATGGCAATTAAAGCACTTGGACAAGAACACGCAAATGTAATACAATCAATAAATTTTGCTGATATTAATTCAGATTATTGGGCATACGATGCAATTGAAAAAGCTGTATACTTTGATTTGATTTCTAACGATAAAGATTCTGAAAATTTTAGACCTGAAGACCCTGTTTCAAGATCGGAAGCTCTTAGTATTGCAGTTAATTCTTTAACAACAGAACAAATTAGCAGACAAAAAGCGATTGATGTTCTTTCAAAAAAATATAAAGACACAAATGAAATTCCTGAAAATTTTATAATTACCGCAGGGAAAGCTGAAATTTTGGATATGATTACTTCAATTCCTGAACGTAAAGAATATATGGATTCGGACAGACCTGCAACAAGAGCAGAAGTCACAGCAATTTTAAACAATATGATGATTCAGGCAAAACTAAATCCTAATGCGAAACTTGCAGAGGCAATGCGTAAAAAAACCGGTGAAGGTTATGTTATTGAAAATGCAACAGTTCAAGGCTCGGTCGGAACAATCCCTAAAGATTCCATTGTTCCTATAATTTTAAATAGAGGTTTCTCTACTCAATATTCGTTAAAAGGAGAAGATTTTACCGCACATACCGACAAAAACTATATCACACCTGATAAATATATTATGATTTACAACGGTACAAAATTTATTGGAGTTCTCAGAGAAGTACAAAAAGGACGATTGTTTGTAAGAAACGGTATAATGAAGTTGGAAGTCCAAACAATAAATACTCCTAATGACCAAAATTTTATTACTAACATGATTGGTGATGTTACTGTCAAAAAAGGCAGATTTATGACTTGGTTCAGAAAAGTATTTAAGGGAGAAAAAATTGTTGTTAAACAAGGCAATACAATTTATGTAAGATTCCTGAGACCAATTAAAACTGATTTAACAAATGGGTGGATTTATTAATATCAAATAAATTTAATATTTAAAAACCAAATAAGCTTGCCACTTTAGAAAAGAAACTTTTATTATTTTTCTTCTCTGTAGGATTTGGTTTTATTCCAATATTTGGAACTTCGTCAGCTACCTTATCTAACTCTGCCCTGATTTTTGATTTTTTCATAACATCATCAACTTTTTGGGTGGTTAAAAAATCATTCTTTTTCATATATTTATCAAGAATATCCACATACTCATTCGGGATAACATAGTCATTCATTTCACCATTAACTTCTTTTACAATATCTTCATCAAATCTAATAGCTAATTTTGGTTTACCTTTATCAAGATATATATGAAAATCCCCATCATGTAAATATATACTTGCACCGCCATTTTTCGTACACCATTCATCGCAGGATAATGTTTGAAGTTTTTCCACATTTTCTTTAAAATGTTCCGGATCGTTTATTTTTGATGGGATGATTATCCACTTTGACTCATTCTCTCCTACTTTAGAATTTTCAAGATACATTTCCCTAAGATTATTTTTATACAATTTCCCAAAATCAAACTGTTGTTTCTTATCTTTTTGAAGAGTATCTTTTAAATCATATAATGTCTTATTTAAAATAGTTTTATTAAAAACAGGACAAAGAACTTCATTATTTGGTTTCATACCTTTTGTAACGCTATTGATTATCAATAATCTTTCAGGATTTGTATATTTATCATCAAAATTCAATTCCTGTTCCCAATTAGAAACCAAACTTTCTCTTTTTAATTCAGTTGCGTAATTTCTGCCACCATATTTTTTACAACATATCTTATAAAACTCTTCTTTTGCCCAATCATCAAAATCTTTTAAAGACTCAAATTTTTCTATTGGAGCTTTAAATTTTTCAACTACTGCAAAATCTATTCCATTAAACGCAGATTTTTTCAAAGCGGTAAAACTCGGACTTGGGGTAAATATATCCGTTTTTTGACACGACAAAGAACCGGCAAAAATATTATTTGCATAAGATTTATTTTTTTGAGTTGGCAGAATTGGTTGATTTGAGATTCTCATACCGAATATAACACACATAATAAAAAAATTTGACACCGTAATTCACAAAAATTAACCATTCACATGGGATAACTTTTATTAATTCAAAAATTTTTAATTTTATTGTCGCACACTCATGTAACACAATTGGTATTGTGTTGCATTCGAATATAAATCGATATCAAACAATGATTATATGCAAAACCTCTCCTGCGGGGAGGTAATGAATGTAATAATATTTTGTAAAGAAATTGTAATAAATTAGTGAAAATATTAAAGATATTGAGTTATTGACCGTTAACAC
>OMPX01000151.1 GCA_900313115.1 uncultured bacterium | reverse complement strand
GAGTTATCCTATAATTCTGTGGCAGAGAAATTCATAGCATTAGGTGAGTATAAAGATTCGCAATCTCTTGCCGAGCAGTGCAAAGAAAATGCTGAGACGTGTCGCAAGGATTCAATTCTTGCAGACGGAAAATCTAAAATTAATGGCACTGTTGTTACGCATTACGAAGAAGCAATAAAAATCTTTCAAACAATTTCGGGTTGGAGAGATGCTGACGAACTTATAAATGTCTGCCAAAGAAAAATTGATGAAATAAAGGCGAAGGAAGAAGCCGACCGTTTGGAGCGCGAACGCAAAGCCGAACTGGCTCGGATTGAGGCGGAGAAAGCAGCTAAAAAGCGCAAGAAAATCATTGCTATTGTCACGCCGGTTATTTGCGCATGCATTGCTTTTGTAATAATATTGATAACCGTTATTATACCAAACTTCAAATATAATTCAGCCATGGAATTATATGAAGCGCAAAAATATGATGCAGCAATAACCGACTTCAAGGCGCTTAACGGCTATAAAGATAGCGAGAATAAAATAGCGGAATGTGAAGCCGCAATAACTGATAACAAATATAATTCCGCAATAGCAGATATTAAAAAAGGCAACATTGTTAAAGGGTATAAGGGTTTAATTGCGCTAAACGGCTATAAAGATAGTGCTGAAAAAGCAAATGAGATTTACGAAAAGTACAAGACAGAAATTTTCAAGGTTGCTGAAATAGGAGACATTATTTTCTTTGGCACTTACGAACAGGATAATAATACAAAAAATGGAAAAGAAGATATTGAATGGCTTGTACTTGCCAAAGAAGATAATAAACTACTGATAATAAGCAAATACGCTATTGAAAGTCAAAAATACAGTTCTTTCTCTTCAGGTTATACATGGGAGAATTGTTCATTGCGAAAATGGCTGAACAAGTCCTTTTTTGATAATGCGTTCACACCAGACGAAAAGGAATATATTCTCACTTCAACTATATCAGCAGATGAAAACCCTGAATATAGTAGCGATGCTGGCAATGATACAGAAGACAAAGTTTTTCTTTTAAGCACAACAGAAGTAAAAAAATATTTTGAATCGGGTAATGCACAATGCTCAGGAACTGCGTATTGTTATTCTCGTGGAATAAAAAAGAGCGAAAATGGCAATTGCTGGTGGTGGTTGAGGACACCTGGTCGAAATACTTATGGAGGATATTATTGCGCTGCAGGTGTTGGAAGCGATGGTTCAATTAGTTATGAAGGAAATGGTGTCAATATTGAAAATGCAGTTCGTCCTGCAATGTGGATTGATATAAGCAAATAATCTATTAGTCAATGGTATTAGGAGTATACACAATGGCAAGATGTAAAAAAACGAATGTAGCTTTTCTTTTTGGCGCTGGTGCGGAAACTTGCTTTAAAACAAAAAGTGGTGGAGATTTTGCAAAAGTTGTAGTCGGTATTGAAGAAAACAAAAAGAGCAAGCGCATTAGTAATATGAATAATGCAATAAAGACTTATTATACGGACATGCTTAGCAACAATAAAAAAATAGATTCGTTTTATCCTTCTTATCGTATAAGCTCTTTTAACATTGAAAAACTTGCCGTTGCCTCATATCTAAAAGAAGCAATGGAAAGTGAAAGTGATATAAAATATGATTCAAAGCATCAAAATATCAAAAGTTATGTTGAAAAAATGAGCAAAAGAGAACGTGAAGAGTGCATTAATAATTTCCCCTCATATATGGATATTTTGGATAGCAAATTTCACACTATTATATCGCCCAAATACTTGGGACCGCAAAAATTTTGGACAGTTATTGCTTCATATTGCAGGGCTTATTTAGCCTTAGTAGTACCCTTACTAGGACAAAAAGTTAATCGTAACTGTTGTTTAAACATTCTTAAGAATCCCAAAAAAACATATGAAGATTTAATAAATAGTTGTTTAGCTTATAGAGATATTGATAGTTATTATAAAAGCTTAAGAAAATCAACTATTAATCCATATATTATAACAACAAATTATACTCCATTATCAAAAATAATAACCGAATGCGAAGAGAACAATATTGCATATTTAAATGGTAGATTTGGATTGTTTGAATCTGCACACGATTTAGAGGTTATAGATGTAAACTGTGTTGACGATGCAGTTTTGAAAGAAGACGTTTATTTTCCATACATTTTTGTTCAAAGTGGCGTCAAACCTATTGTCGAGTCAATGCAAATAGAGGAATATCATAAGGCAATCGGTTTTTTAAATGCTTCTGATGAACTCATTGTTGTTGGTTACAATTTTAACAGTGATGACAATCATATTAATTCAATAATTCGAGAATTTATTCTTAAACCAAACAAAAAAATCACATATTTCAAATATAATAAAGACACTTGTGATAAAAAGATAGCTGATGTGAAATCGGAAATAATCAAAAAGCTTCGTTTGGATTGGAAAACTGAACAAAAAGAAGTTATGAAAAAAATCAATATTATACAAGATGTTGGAGATAATCTTTTAAAACAATTCAACCAATATATTAGTCAATT
>OMPX01000172.1 GCA_900313115.1 uncultured bacterium | reverse complement strand
TTATATTAATTCCTTTGTGGTCTATATTTTTCCGCCTGTAATGAAAATCAATACCTAATGACAAATTACCACTGTCAAAAGATATATTGTAAGGCTGTATTCTTATGCATAAAGCGATATGCTTTGTAAAACAAACAACTACAAATAATGAACGTAAGAGTTTAGAGTAATTTACTCTTAGCTTATTTGTTTTAATTAATTTTATCACATCATTTTCCATTTTTTTCCTTTTTATTTTATTATCCGATATACCCACGTCATTTTGTGTCATATCAAAATAACGACAGTTGTTTTATCTCTATAACCTCTAGATTTATAATTCTTTTCAGTCGAACAGTGTGATTATTAATTCCTTTTTGTTTAAATTATTGTCTGCATCTTTGAATTTTGTAGTATTAGTATTAAATTCCAGTTCCGTAGTCCCAGTCTGACCATTTTTGTTCTTTGCAACAATAATCTCTGTTATTTTTTAGTTACCTGATTTTTTATAGTTCCCAAGAATTTTTCTTCTTTTTCAGATTTTGCTTCAAGTGTTGATTTTAAATTCTCAATTTCTTTGTTTATATCGTCATTAAATATGTGATAAAATATCATTTCCCAAGTCTTTTCATCGTTTTCTTTTATTGCATCTCTGCTAAAATAATCTGGTATTTTGTATGTAATACCATTTATATTTACAGTTTTGAAATCATCAGACACCTTAAATTTCTTTTTTAAAACTATTTGATTTTCCTTTACCTCAAACAGTTGAAGTTTTAGAGAATCCTGTTCTTCTGATTCTTTTTTTATTACTCGCATCTCAACACGAATATAAATTTTAAATATTTCCAAAAAGAAATCTATACTGATTTTTGTTTTGAATGATACTAAATTTTTCTTTTTATCCATAATTACCTCTGTTATTATTATCCAATATACCCACGTCATTTTGTGCCATATCAAAATAATGACAGTTGTTTTATCTCTATAACCTCTTTTACTGTTTCTTGCTCTGATTTTTGCTTATCATTTTTTACCTCTTTTAATCGCAAATTAAAACCATTTATAAAGTAAAACGGAGTATATAGCACCCTTTTAAAGTTCAATGTTAGAGTATCGCCTTGTATAACTTTGGCAGGAATACCGAGTAATGAAAGTT
This sequence comes from uncultured bacterium, assembly GCA_900313115.1. Taxonomy (GTDB): domain Bacteria; phylum Cyanobacteriota; class Vampirovibrionia; order Gastranaerophilales; family Gastranaerophilaceae; genus UBA2883. The sequence continues at coordinate 1,406 of OMPX01000172.1, read as the reverse complement.
GAATAAAGCACATCATAAAAGCTATTTCGTCAATATCTATTGCTTCAACATATAACATTTTTTGATAATTGTAATTGTTGTTTTTTAACGTTTCTGCAAAAGCAATTATCATTCCGCCGCTCCCACAACAAGGCTCTGAAAAAGTTATAATCTCATTATTCTCTAATTTCTCAATGGAATATGCTAAATTTATTTCAGCTATCATTTTACTTACACAATAAGGTGTATAATACTGACCAGTAGCATTATTACCGAGATTCAATTGCATAAATACTTGACCTAAGAAATCTTGATGGTTTTCCTCTAACGCTTCAACTAAAAAAGCAAGTAGTTTTGAAAATTCTTCTACTTGCTCTTTTGTATAATTTTTAACTGTATCTTTGTACTTTTGCTCTATTTCAAAACTTTTGTAAAATGGTTGTAATAATGAACAGGTACATAGTGTCAAAAAATCTTTAAATACTGTTGCTATGTTCTTTGACCTATCTAAATTTTGTAGTTTTGAAATAAATTCTTTTATAAAGTCCATTGTTTTACCTCGATTATTCCAGAATAATTCTGATTAAACTGAAAATCATTTTATATATAAATATATTTAAAGCCTTAATTCCGTTTAATCTGATTCATTCTGAATTGAGTAAACTTTTAAAAACTTGCTAAAATTAGTTAAAAGTGTTGTTTTTACTCAATTTTAGGTGTTTTTATTATTATAAATAAAATAAAAACACTCGTACACCTTTGTTTTTAAGCATTTTAAAAGTTTTATTACAAATAAATACAAAAAATTACTTTTTTATTACATACTGATATTTAATCATAGAGTTACTTTCAGCTATATATCTCATTACTTGTAATTTTGTAATTTATAAATTTTTGAAAAATAATAAAATGATAAAATTTGTGTTTTTGTAAATTGATAAAAATAGATAAACATATTTAAATTAAGCAATATTTTTATATTGTTCAATCAAATTGATAATTTTAGCACTTTTTATATCTTTAATTTTTTCGTATAAAACTTGCACAAAAAGTTCCAATGTTGTACAATGAAGGGAGTATTTTTTTTGTAATATTCCCGGATCGTCTAGCGGCAGGACTGAAGATTCTGGCTCTTCCAACAGTGGTTCGAATCCATTTCCGGGAGAATAAAACAAGGCAAGTTTCCACTTGCCTTGTTTTATTTTTGCAGATTATCAGGGTGTATCAAATGGTGCAGATTGCAAATTGCAGACAGTATGCAATTGTAGATTATCAGAGAGATTGAGAAAAGTACCCCCGGAAGTTTGAGAGAATTCTCAATGGGTTTTTGTAGATTATCAGAGAGATTGAGAAAAATACCCCCGGAAGTTTGAGAGAATTTCAATTTTGCACGCATTTAGAGGGAAAAATTTCAAAACTCCCTGATA
>OMPX01000170.1 GCA_900313115.1 uncultured bacterium | reverse complement strand
TTTTACCTGACAGCCACAATGCACACAAATTACCGCTTCATCATCAATTTCTTTTCCACACTTCTGACAATACATATTATATCTCCTCAAAGTATTTAATATAACATAGCTTTTTATATTTTAGGACTAATCTAACTTTACCTATATTTACCCCCATTTACCCCTTTACCCCTACCCTAGAATACGTCTGTTTGGGTTTTAATTTTATTTTTGAATTTAGTAATATTATTTTGGAATATCAGATTAACCGTTCCGACAGGGCCGCTTCTTTGTTTTGCAATAATAATTTCTGCTTCACCTTTACTTTTTGCAATTTCTTCAGCATCTTCACCTTCTGCTTGTCCTTTATTTGCATAATATTCGCCACGATAAATAAACATAACAATATCAGCATCTTGTTCGATTGAACCTGAATCTCGCAGGTCAGAAAGCTGAGGACGTTTATCCGTTCTCTGTTCAGTCGCACGTGACAACTGCGAAAGTGCAATAATCGGAACATCAAGTTCTTTTGCAAGAATTTTCAAACCTCTTGAAATCTGTGAAATTTGCTGAGTTCTGTCAGAATCTCTGCTTGATGTTTCCATAAGCTGTAAATAGTCGATTACGATAAGGCTTAAATTTTTATCACTCATCGCTAATCTTCTGCACTTTGCACGAATATCCGTCAGAGTACAACCGGGGGTATCATCAATATATATCGGCGCATCTGACAATGCACTCATTGCGTTTGCCAATTTTTCCCAGTCACTTGACTGCATATTCCCTGAACGCAATCTTTGTGAATCAACTTCAGCTTCGGAACACATCAAACGCTGAACAAGTTGATCCTTTGACATTTCTAACGAAAAGATTGCAACTGTTTTTTTGTATTTCAAAGCTGCATTTTGTGCAATATTAAGCGCAAAAGCTGTTTTACCCATCGCAGGACGAGCTGCCAAAATAATTAAATCAGATTTCTGAAAACCGTTTGTCATATCATCTAAATCATAAAAACCTGATTCAACACCTGTTTTTTGATCACGGTGTTTATATCTGTAATCAATTTTTTCATAAGTATCAAGAATAAGATTTTCAATAGGTACTAAATCGGATGAAGTCTTTTTTGATGAAATATCAAAAATCAGCTTTTCTGCCTTTTCCAATGATTCACCGCTTGGGCATTGGTCATATCCTGAAGTTGTGATTTCAGACCCTGCATTGATTAAAGAGCGTTTAATAGCTTTTTCTTCAATAATATTTGCATAGTATGCAACATTTGCTGTCTGAATACATTTAAAACTTAAATCATTGATAAAAGCACGACCTCCGACCAATTCAAGTTTTTGGTTTATGTTTAATGTATCTGATACAGATACAATATCAATAACTTCATTATTATTTGTAAGTTGAAGAATAGCTTCATAAATATATCTGTGAGCAGGTTTATAAAAATATTCAGGCTTTAATATACTCAAAACCTTATCTAAACATCTTGGATTAACAAGAATTGCACCTAAAACTGCTTCTTCTGCTTCTATATTTTGCGGCATTAACTGTGATATATCTGCCGGTTTATTTTTTGTTGAACTTGGTGCCATATCTTCTCCTTTTTAAATAGTTTATCATGGTAGAACTTTGTTTTACAGAGGAATTATGTAAAAAATAATTAACAAAATAACATGTGTTTGGCAAAAAAAAATTATTAGAATTATTAAAAAGACAAATATTATAAAAAGAAAAGAGGAAATATTATGATAAAACCTGTAGAAATGGGAAAAGTAAATTTTAACGGATACACTATTTTAGGTGAAAAATCTGATGAAACTAATAAATCTAAAAATGTTAGTAAACCTGAAAATACCAGATCCTTAACAAAAAGTGAAAAAAATATTTTTGTCGCAGGTGCTCTTTTAGGTGCAATGATGGGTGTTGTCGGAACTAATTTATATAATGACAATCAAACAAAAGATATGATAAATGATATGAAGATGGAATTAGATGCATGCCATGATCAAGACTTAATTATCGAAGATGTTACGGGTGATAAAGTCCCTGATATTATTTTTGAAGATATGTATGGAGATGCTGTCTATTATGATTTCATGAAACATAATGTATTATTAAGAATGGGTGACGAAACTGAAGAAAAAATAAGATAATTATTTACAATAATATATAGTAAATATTATCAGAAGATGATAAGGTTGCAGCC
>OMPX01000188.1 GCA_900313115.1 uncultured bacterium | reverse complement strand
GGTGACTAAGTGAATCGTGACTAAGTGACTAAGAAATTTACTTAGTCACTTAATGACCTAGTCACTTAATCACTTTATAGTTTATCGGCTTTGCCGATAAACTATAATTTACACCACATTTTATATTTATTGTATAATATCCTTGTTGGTACTATTAAAAAAGGGAAATACTATGACAAATTTATCACCATTACAGGTTGAAAGATTAAAATATCAGCCTAAATTACCTTCTTCATTAGCAGAAGGAATTAACAAATTAAACTGTTCAGAAGGTTCTGCAACAGAATCAGTTGCAAACCAAGCTGAAATCAAAGAATTATTCAAAAATACATACGGAAAACCAACCGTTACATTTGGTACATCAAGTGAAACAAAAACATTTGAACAAAGAAATGTTGGTGTTATTCTTTCAGGCGGACAAGCACCCGGCGGACATAATGTTATTGCAGGTTTATATGATGCCCTAAAACAAGCAAATCCATCTAACAAGTTATATGGTTTCTTGGGCGGTCCAAGTGGTATTATTGAGGGTAAATACATCGAATTTACAGATTCATTTATGAATGAATACAGAAACACAGGTGGTTTTGATATCATTGGTTCAGGCAGAACAAAACTTGAAACAGAAGAACAATTCAAATCTTCTTTAGAAGTTTGTAAAAAATTAAACATCTCTGCTGTAGTAATTATTGGTGGCGACGATTCAAATACAAACGCAGCACTTTTGGCAGAATGGTTTGTTGCTAATAATGCAGGCATTCAGGTAATTGGCTGTCCTAAAACAATTGATGGCGACCTTAAAAATGAGCAAATTGAAATTTCTTTCGGTTTCGATACTGCAACAAAAACTTATGGCGAGTTAATCGGTAATATCCAAAGAGATGCTAATTCAGCTAAAAAATATTGGCACTTTGTAAAAATCATGGGCAGAAGTGCTTCTCACGTTGCATTAGAAGCAGCTTTACAAACTCAGCCAAATATTACTTTGATTTCAGAAGAAGTTGAAGCTAAGAAAATGTCACTTTCTTCAATCATTGATTATATGACTGATATCATTACAAGACGTTCTAAAAACGGCAAAAACTTCGGTGTTGCAATTATTCCTGAAGGTTTGATTGAATTTATTCCTGAAATGGGTGCTATGATTGCAAATCTTAATGATATTATGAGTTCTTTAGAAAAAGACAGCAACTATATGAATGCTGAACAATCTGAAAAATTCTCAATTATTGAAAATACTTTATCAAGTGAAAATGCAAGTGTATTCTCATCATTGCCAACTTTGATAAAAGCTCAATTATTGATGGACAGAGATCCTCACGGAAACGTACAGGTTTCTAAAATTGAAACAGAAAAATTATTGATTTCTATGATTGAATCAAGATTGAAAGGTACAGGCGTTAAGTTCTCTGCTCAATCTCATTTCTTCGGTTATGAAGGACGTTGTGCATTCCCATCAAATTTTGATGCAGATTATTGTTACTCATTAGGTTATAATGCATTCGCTCTAATCAGCTATGGTTTGACAGGTTATTTGTCATCAGTAAGAAACTTAACAGCTCCTGCTTCTGAATGGATTGCAGGCGGTGTTCCTCTTACTATGATGATGAATATGGAAAGACGTCACGGCGAAATGAAACCGGTTATTAAAAAAGCTTTGGTTGAACTTGACGGACCTGTATTCAAACAATTGGCTGATAACAGGGAAGATTGGGCGATGAATGACAGATACTTATTCCCAGGTGCAATCCAATACTTTGGACCAAGTTCTGTTTGCGATATCACAACAAGAACTTTGGCACTTGAACAAGGTGTTAATAATTTGGTAACTGTTTAAGTTGTTCCGAAAAAAATATTAAAAAAGGCCGTTATTTTAACGGTCTTTTTTCTGTTAATTTAATCAAAAATTTAAGTAAATTTTTGTCTTTATGAATGTGACGCAAGTGCAGATTTAATATATGTAATTAAGGAATAAGTTTTTCTTAAATTTAGCAAAAATTATAATCAAAATTTATTATAAAATTAGTTAAAATTTTAACCCAAATTTATTCTTTTACGGGTATGAAATTTTTCCAAGTACAACAGATTTTTCCGCACCTGTACAAGACGGGACATTGTTAGGAATTCTGTAGTATGTGCAATAGCCTAGAAGAGCGAATGCCATAGCTTCTTTATAATTGTTTGAGATTCCAAAATCGTCATGGGTTTTTAGTTCAATATGCTTTGGAAGATATTTTCTGAGCATTTTCATCATGAACTTGTTATATGCTCCCCCGCCGCCTATTACAACCTGATTTATATGTGCGCAAGGGTAAACAAATCTTTCGTATGATTGTGCAATAGTTTTTGCGGTAAGAGCCGTTAGTGTGGCTATTATATCTTCTTTCTCAGGAGGTGCAATTTTTAAAATATTTTCTATATATTTCTCAGAAAAATATTCACGTCCTGTTGTTTTTGGCGGTGTTTCAAAATAGTATTCATCTTCTAAAAGACAGTTAAGCCAATATTCTGAAATATTTCCTGATTGAGCGATTTCACCGTCTTTATCGTAGGTTTTATTATAAAATTTACGCATACAATAATCTATCATCAGGTTTCCGCATCCGTTGTCAAAACCGAAGGGGAGACAATCATCAGAAACAACTGTCACATTAGAAATACCACCAATATTTTGTATGGCAGAATTTTTGAACCAATGTTTGTCTGCAAAACATACAAGAGGTGCTCCTTGCCCGCCGTGGGCTATATCATTTTCTCTGAAATTAGAAATAGTCATGCAACCGGTTTTTGAAGCAATGACAGAGCTTTCTCCTATTTGAAAAGTGCTTTTGAGTGACAAATTTTCTTCTTTTTTATCGAACGGATAATGATAAATTGTTTGACCATGACTTGATATTAAATCAGGTTTACCAAACTCTTCTATTAAAACATTAGAAGCATCCGCAAAGCATTCTCCTATCTGAAAATTAAGCTGACAGAGTTCTTCTATTGATATTTGGTTTGAAAAAGCTTTAAAAATTTTATCTCTGACAGATTTAGGATAGGAATAATTTATCCCTTTAACCAGTTCACACGTTAAATCAGGATATACAGTGCATAAACCTGCATCTATTGAATCACAGGATGTTCCTGACATAAGACCTATTATACGTTTTGGTTCTAATTCTTCCATATATTTATGATAAAAAAAAACTTGTCAGATGACAAGTTATAAGTACTACTATTTAATTTATGTTATGTTTTTGATTTATTTCAGTTGTATATTTTTATACTAAATATTTTTGATAAACTACCCTTAATCTCCTCAGATTATTTTACTAACTTATAAACTGATTTGTAATAATTTTTGACCTCTCCCCCGGGTCTAGTAGCCATCACTCCCTTCGATGTATGTTTATAATATGCCTATCTAATCATGTTTTCAAGTAAAGAAATTCAAGAAAATATTTACATTTGAGCATGCCCCTTAAATTTATTGAAACATGTCCGTGTTTACAAACTTAATGAAGTGTTTTTAATGAAATTAAGTAAAAATTTGATTATTTTTTTATTGACAAATTTTATTCAACATTCATGAAAGAAAAATGTAAAAAAATAGTAATAAAATAGCAATTTTTTGTTTGCTTAACCATTATATAAGGCAAGTGTGTGAAATGTGGAGGTCAATATATGGTAGTTGGAATGTATAGAACTATTGAACAAAAAGTGGTCAGTAATCCGAGAACGGTTGAAGAATTTGAAGCAATGATGAAAGAATCAGTTAAACAATCAAAAAATTATGTCAGTCCGTTTGTTAAAAAGAAACCTTCAGATGCAAAAGAAGTAATTATACATGACCCGAAAAAAAATCCGTTTGCACCATTGTACAGACCTGACAAAGAAGTTATTTATACAAAAGACAAATATCACATAGCCGAACCGCCAAGGTACTTAGGGGCAAAAGAAGAAAAACCAAAAGTGCTGCTTGTTGCGGCAGGGGCAGGAGGAGTTCCGCCATTAAATAATGGTGGGGACAAGAGTTCATTTATTAAAGACCTGACTAAATTCGAAAAATATAAAAACGTAAAAAATACATTTGAACAAGACACTTCAATGTATAACAAAAATATAAAAAAATAAGACAAAATTGGGCGATTAAATCGCCCAATTTTTTATGTGTCATGAAAACGAATTTTCAATTGCCCTTTGGATTTTGGTGCATCTAAAGACAGCACCCTACTGCTACTTATGAATTTATTAGTCATGTTGAACACGGAAGAATGAGTCTAAGTTTAAAAAAATTATTTCAACTTGCCGATATTCTAGTATTTTGGTGCGTCTAAAGACAGCACCCTACCTATGATTTGTTTTAATCAAAATCAACAAGTTCAGTTAGTTTTATTCCAAGACCATTCGCAATTTTTTCCAATATTACAATTGTAGGTTTTCGCTCTAACCGTTCAATTCTTCCAATATAAGTTCTATCTATGTCGCATAACAAAGCTAAATCTTCTTGAGATAAATTGCGTTCTTCTCGGATTTTCTTTAATTTATTCGCAAATTTCTTGGTTACATCCATTGACATATTAATAAATGTATGGCATAATGTGCCTATGGTCGACTGCCTATAGGCACATTATTAAATTGTGGTACCGATTTATATGTTCAAAAATTTTTTAAATAAATATTTTTATATTCGCAGAAAAGGGATGAATAGAGTATTTTGCATATTGGGGATAAAAATAAAATTTCCTATTCCAACTACTTGCTATTTGCCTGATAATAAAAAAATAAAAGATTTGAATATAAATTTCCCGCATCCGATTGGGATTGTCATAGCACAAAATGCTACATTAGGCAGAAATTGTATAATATATCAGAATGTAACTATTGGGGCAAAAAGTTTCGAGTTAGCAAAAAAGGGTAAAACACATTTCCCTACCATTGGTGATAATGTAACTATTTATGCAGGTGCGTGCGTTATTGGCGGCATCAAGGTCGGGAACAATGTCATAATCGGGGCAAATGCTGTTGTGACAAAAGATGTTCCTGACAACTCTATTGTAGTCGGTAATCCTGCAAGAATAATCGAAAAAATGTAAATAGTATTTTGGTGTGTCTAAAGACAGCACCCTACTGCTACAAATGTATTATTTGTTGTTGAAGTTGGTGACACAAGTATTGATGAAGCCGCAAAAAAGGCAGGCATTAAGAAAATTTCGTATATAGATATGAATGAGAAAACTATTTTCATTTTTTGGCGTCAACTGACTGTAAATGTATATGGAGAATAAGTATTAGCAGAGTTAGAACCCTCAACGATAAATTTATATAATAACTAAAAAGGATGAGAAAAATTTAAATTTTTCTCATCCTTTTATTATTTTGTCAAACTATAATTCTTGTTGGAAAAAGGATTTTATTTACCCCTTTACCTATTTACCCCTTTATCCCTTTGTGGCAGCAAAGGATTCGTTTGCTCTTGATTTTGTTTCTTCAACAATCTTAGAGATAAATTCTTCAACCCCGAATGTACCGACTTGACCGATACCTCTTGCACGAACTGCAACAGCGTTGTTTTCAATTTCTCTGTCACCGATTACACAAACGTAAGGGATTTTCTTATCCTGTAAAGATTCTCTGATTTTATAGTTCATAGATTCTGAACGGTCGTCAAGATTTACTCTGATTCCTGCTTCACGCATTTTCTTGTAAACTTGTTCAGCAAAATCAGTATGCTTATCGTTAGAGATAGGAACGATAGCAACCTGTGTTGGTGCTAACCAAGTAGGGAATGCACCTGCATAGTGTTCAATCAGAATGCCGTGGAATCTTTCCATTGAACCAAAGATTACTCTGTGTAACATCAATGGAGTCTTTAACTGACCGTCTTTATCCTGATATTTAATATCAAATCTTGCAGGAAGGTTAAAGTCTAACTGGATTGTAGCACATTGCCATGTTCTTCCGATAGCATCTTTAATCTTAAAGTCGATTTTTGGTCCGTAGAATGCACCATCACCTTCGTTGATGTCATATTTCATTCCACGTCTTTCCATAGCTTCTTTCAAGCCTGCCTCTGCCTTATCCCAATTTTCGATTTCACCAACGAAACTTTCAGGTCTTGTCGATAATTCAACTTCAAATTCCATGTTAAAGATTTTCATAGTATCTGCCACAAAATCAATAACTCCGTTGATTTCGTCAACAAGTTGTTCCGGAGTACAGAAGATGTGAGCATCGTCTTGAGTGAACCCCTGAACACGAGTTAAACCTGACAAAGCACCCGATTTTTCTTTTCTATATACTGTACCGAGTTCTGCCATACGTAGCGGCAATGAACGGTATGAATGTCTGTTTGCCTGATAAATCAAGATATGGAACGGACAGTTCATTGGTTTTACTACAAATTGTTCATCAGAATCTTCATCTTTCTGAACAAAGAACATATTTTCTTTGTAATGATCCATGTGCCCTGATATTTCCCAAAGAGTAGATTTTGCGATTTGAGGAGTATTTACAATAACATATCCTCTTTTTCTGTGTTCTTCTCTCCAGTAGTTTTCAATTTGTTCTCTTACTGTTGCAAGATTAGGATGCCACAAAACTAAACCACCGCCCATTTCTTCACGTGTAGAGAACAGGTCAAGTTGTTTACCGAGTTTTCTGTGGTCACGTTTTTCTGCTTCTTCCAGCATAGTTAAATATGCCTGCAAATCTTCTTTGTTCCAATATGCAGTAGCATAAATACGTTGGAGCATTTTGTTTTTTTCGTTACCTCTCCAATATGCACCTGCAACTTTTAGAAGTTTAAAAGCGTTACCTTTTATATAAGATGTATTAGGAACGTGTGGACCTGCACAAAGGTCATTGAACAGAGCGTTACCGTCTTTGTCTTTTGTTACGTACAAAGTAGGGTTATCATTTCTGTGTTCCTCTAACAATTCTGCTTTGTATATTTCACCCTGAGCTTTAAATTCTGCGATTTGTTTATCAACATCTTCTACAAAAACCTTTTCAAATGTAAGGTTTTGTTTAACAATATTTTTCATCTCAGCTTCGATTTTTTCGAAATCTTCCTGAGTAAAAGTATGACCATCTGTCATATCAAAATCATAATAGAACCCTTCATCAGTTGCAGGTCCGATTGCTAACTTTGCAGCAGGAAACAACTTTTGAACGGCTTGTGCTAAAACGTGAGATGTTGAGTGTCTCAAAATGTGTAATGTTTCATTGTTCTTTTCCATAATTTTTGCCTTTCTATCCTTTAAGCGCAGCCGCATAAATATTTAACAACCCTTAAATATTTATTTTTTTCCGCCTGTGCAATCAAAGATTGCTTCGCTCATTCCGTATAACTTCATTCGCAACGGCGGTATCGTAGTGTTTAGTCCTCAGTTCGCCGACTAATCGTCGCCGAATTCGGACATCACACCGGCTTACGTAATGAGGTGGATCCCTCAAACTTTACAAGATTATAGTATCACTACATATGATGTTTATCAAGTTTAATTGCGATAAAACATCCTTTATGTTATAATTTAGAAAAAATCAAGGAGAGTAATATGAACGATATATTGAGCGTGAGCGATTTAAATAAGATTATAAACTATGTTCCTACAGTTATTGAGTCATCTTCGAGAGGTGAAAAATCTTTTGATATTTTCTCAAGACTGTTAAGAGAAAGAATTATTTTCTTGGGTACAGCTATTGATGATGATGTAGCAAACTCAATTGTTGCGCAATTATTACTTCTTGATAGTGAAAATCCTGAAAAGGATATTATGTTATATATAAATAGCCCGGGTGGTGTAATCACGGCTGGTATGGCAATATATGACACAATGAATTTAATCAAAGCTGATGTTCAGACAATTTGTTTAGGCGAAGCTGCAAGTATGGGTTCATTCCTGTTATCTTCAGGTGCAAAAGGTAAAAGAATGGCATTACCTAGTGCAAGAATTATGATTCATCAGCCATTAGGCGGTGCTCAAGGTCAGGCAACTGATATAGAACTGGAAGCAAAAGAAATCTTAAGAATGAAAGAGATGCTTACAGGAATTTTAGCTGATAATTCAGGACAAGATATAGAAAAGGTTAAAAAAGACTGTGAACGTGACTATTACATGTCTGCTGAAGAAGCTGTTAAATACGGTCTTATAGATAAAGTTATTACCGCTGAAGAACTTAAAGGATAATAGCTAATTTTTATTAAATTATATTCAATATGTACAGTAACTTATTTGAGCGTGCAAAATATTTCAGAACTAAAAAAAGATTAGGTCAAAACTTCTTAGTAAATTCAGAAGTTATTGATGAAATACTTGAATATGCTCAAATAAATGAAAATGATGTCGTTTTAGAGATAGGCCCCGGTGTAGGTTTTGTTACAGAGCAACTTGTTAAAAAAGCTAAAAAGGTTATTGCTGTTGAGCTTGATGAAGAAGCTATAAAAGAACTTGAAAAACTTGAATGTGACAATCTTGAAATTATTCACAATGATATTTTGAAAACGGATATTTCGGAAATTACAAAACAAAACGGGATAGAAAAACTAAAAGTAGTTGCAAATATTCCATATTACATAACTGCCCCTATTATTTCACATCTTTTAGGCGAAATTGATGACTTAGATAATAAAAACAGAAATTCTATTTCGGAAGTTGTGCTTATGGTTCAGGAAGAAGTTGCACGCAGAATGGTTGCGAACGAAAACAGCCCGTCAAAACAATATGGTTTATTAACTATTCTTGCTCAGTTTTGGACAGAATGTGAAATTATCAGACTTGTGGGAAGAAAATCTTTTTACCCTGCTCCAAAGGTTAATTCTGCTCTTGTCGGATTAAAGATAAACGAAAAACCAAGATTGGAATTAAGTAATTATGCCCACTTCAGACGTGTATTGAAGGCAGGATTTTCGCAAAGAAGAAAGAATATAAAAAATTGTCTTGTTAATAATGGTTTTGATAAAAATATCGTAAAAAATGTATTAGAAAAATTAAATATTAGTGAAAACACTAGGGGTGAATCTCTTTCAATATCTGCATTTGGAGAATTATCTGAGGAATTACTAAAGCAGTAAAATATTACTACAAAATTAATTTTTATAGTAAATTCTATTTATAAAAAATAGTAATAATGTACTATATAAATCAGAATATTAGGGAATAATTTACATCTAACATAACAATATAATACATAATGAATGGAGGTATAAATTATGTTAGATAAATTTTTAAGATGGCTTGGATATTCACTTGCGATAATTTTTGTTGCGTGGGTAGTTCCCGGAATACATGTTGCTAATTTTCTTACTGCAATGATTGTATGTGTTGTTCTTGCGTTAATAAATATTTTCGTAAAACCGATACTTGAATTTATTTCATTACCAATAAATTTTTTAACCTTTGGTTTGTTTACATTCATACTTAACGCATTATTACTCATTTTGGCAGGTAAGATAACACCGGGGTTTGAAGTTCACGGGTTTATGAGTGCGTTGATTGGTTCAATAATCTTTTCACTGTTAGCGTATGGAATCAGTCGTATAAATAATAAAGATTATTAAACATGCAAAGGTTCTTTACAGATATCTTTTCTATAAGTCTTCCCTCGAAAATCAATAGCATCAATTTCATCATATAAATGTTCTGCGGCACGGCTTAATGTTTTAGCCGTAGTCGTAAGAACAAGTGTTCTTCCGCCTAATGTTTCATATTCGGTATATTCGTTTCTTTTCGTGTTTATATGAGCAACGTGTGTTGAGTCCTGTAAATCATCAAGCCCTGCTATGACTTCATTTTTAACCTGACCTGATGATAATACACAACTGACTGAATATTCATCTTTAAAATCAAGCATATCATATTCATCAGAGAAAGAACCGATTACACAGGCATGCATAAGTTTGAAAATATCATTATCAAGATTTGATAAAATGCATTGTGCATCGTGATCTTGCAAAAACGGAATACATTCTGTAATAGCGATATCACCTTCGGGAGTTTTGACACATTCAAATCCCAAAATACCCATATATGGTTTTGCACCTTCTGAAAGATAGTTAATAATCGGGTAAACAACTTCATTCATTAAATAATCTTCATCATCATAAGTGAATTTTGTAAACGGTGAACTTGCCCCCATACCTTCTGTCCAGACTCCGCCATTACCTTCAAGAGAAAATTTATAATCTTGTGTACTGCCTAAAGGTAGTGCTTTATACCCGTCTGTTATTACATAAAAATTAAAATTTGTGCCATATACATATTCTTCAATAACGACTTTATTTTCATCCCCGAAAAAACAATCTTCAATATATGATTTTGCAATATTTGCTGACGGACATACCATTACAGAATTTTTTGATTTATGTTCATCAGTCTTTATAACAATCGGCATTTCAGAGTTTTTTGCATAATCTATTGCCAGATTTTTCTTTTCATAAACTCCAAAACGTGGAGCAGGTAAACGTAATTTATAGAAAAGTTTTTTGGCAGAAGCTCTGCTAGTTGCAATTTTTGCAGCCTCTGCCGTTGGTGCAAAAATCATTAAACCGTTATCGTCAAAAATTTCTGCAATATTATTTTTTATGGCTGTTTCAGATGATGCAATCGTAAAAAATATATCATTTTCCAACGCAAAATTAACAAGCTCTATTACGTTATTCTCTCTGATATCTACAATTGTTGAAAATTCTTTTAAACTGTCATTCCCCGGTGCAACATAAACATCAAACTCGTCTGACAATATTTTTGCCAACGCAGATTCTTTTGCAGAATTTCCAACTATTAAAATCTTTTCTTTCATAAATTAAATCCTAACTAATATTTTACTTTTTTATATTATACATTAATTGTAGTGTTTTGAATATTTCTTATAAAATTTTCGGGTTAAAGAATCATATCCGTCAACTTCATACCCGTTTTTATTAGCAATAATCTTGATTGCATGAACTTTATCCGTTCTTACAATTTTTGATTTTGAAAGCAGTTTTATTGTCGCAGGATTAGGATGTCCGTATTTGTTGAAACCGACTGATACCACAGATATTTCAGGATTAAGATAACTTAGCATATTTTTATCAACAACTCCTTTAGCGCCGTGGTGACCAACTTTTAATATTGATATATTTTTAGGTAATTTATTCTTTATTTGTTCAAAAGCTCTTACACCGGAATCGCCTGTGAATAACATCGTTGTATTATAGTTTTCTGCAAGTGTAATTACGGAATTTTCATTTGCTTCCATATCAGAACCGTGTTGAGGGATATCTGCTTTAAAAGTTTTAATAATAAAATTCGGTTCTTTATAAATAATATTATCATTTTGCGCAAGAACTTTATTTATATGTTTGCTATCAATAGTTTTATAAATTTCTTTTGCTAATCTTTTCTTTTCGTGAACGGAATTCAGATAAACATTTTTTACTCTTACATTATTCAAAATATCAACAGCACCGCCTGCGTGGTCTGAATCAAAGTGAGTAATAACCATCCCTTCAATATCTTTTATTCCGTAATCCTTCATATATTTAAGCATAATAATATCTGCTTGAGAACGTCTGCCCGCATATCCGAGTTTGCCTGTGTCAATAATAAAATATTTTCCACGTGGTGATTTCAAAAGAAAAGCATCAGCATTTCCTACATCAAACGAAATTACTTCAAAATTACGGTTTGGAAGATGAACTGTCGCAGATAAAATCAAAATTAAAGATAAAACAGCGGTTATTTTAAAAATATTTTTATTTTCAAATTTCGTTTTAATCAGATAAATTAACAATATCAAAATTGCATAGTACAAAAGCATCTGAACAATACTTGGATGAGTTGTTGTATATAATGAATGCGGGAGTTTTGCAAAAAAGTCAGATATGAAAACCAAAATATCTAAACAAGGATTCAAAATAAAACTAAAACCGTAACACACAAATTCTGCGATTGGTTTAAATAATGCAAGGATAGAGCATATAAAACCGCCAAAACTCAATATCATTAGTATCGGGACAGTTAAAATATTAGCAAAAACAGAATATAAACTTATTGTGTTAAAATAAAACATTTGAATTGGTGCTACCCAAAATTGTGCAATTATCGGAATAATTATTGATGAAGATACCATAAGCGGAACATTTTTTATGTATTGTAAAATCGGTTCAATCGTAAGAATAATTCCTAAGGTAACTACAAACGAAAGTTGAAAACTTACATCGTTAATATAGGCAGGATTATAAATCAACATTAGCATTCCAACAAAAGACAATAGTGAAATACTATGTGCATCTCTGTCTATAAATTTTCCAAATAAAATAAAGATAAGCATTAGTCCTGCTCTTATAACAGATGCTCCTAAACCTGTCATTAAACAGTATAAAATTGTTGCAAAGATACCTGTGAGCATTCTTATTTTGTAAGAAATACCTAGTCTCACCATGAAGAAAAATAAAAACGAACTGATAAAAGCAACATTCATGCCTGATGCTGCAAGAATATGCAAAAGACCTGAATGTACAAAAGATGCTTTTATGTAATCGGGCGGTGCGACAGCATCATCTCCAAAGATAATTCCACCGAGAATTTCATTGTTTGGTGCTTTAATATAATGAGATTGAGCCTCTAAAATATCTTCTCTTTTATCGTTTAATTTTTGCAGCAATTTCCAGCGAAGGGGTAAATTTTCGTTAATTTTTTTGATATCTTTTTTATCGGCATAAAATGTAGTATATGTATTATAATTTTTTAAGTATCCGGCATACGAGAACTGTGACGGATTTGTTGAAATAAACGGTCTTCTTAATTTTCCATTTATTTCATAAAAACTCCCTATTTTTAAATCGGAAAAATCTGTATTTTTTTTAAAACAATTTATTCCGACTAAAGTTTTATTATTAATATTTTCATATAATTTATCCCCAATTTTTATATTATTAACCTTAAAAAAGAATTTGGAATTATTCTTATTATTTCCATTAGGAACAGACACAATTTGCCCTGATATCAATGCATCAGAGGGCGCAAGTTTAAATAAATTATCTGTATTTTTTATCCTAAAATCAGCATTAAAAAATGCAAAATAAAATATACTTATCCAGATTAAAATATATTTTTTAGGAATATCTTTTAATAACAAAATTACTGAAAATATTGTAAAAATTCCTGCAAATAAAACAGGTTTGTCCGTAAAATAAGCAAACAGTCCAAGAACATAAGACACTGTCGCCATGAACATAAGGAAATTTTTGTTCTGGAACAAATCGTTCATAATCTCTTTCATACGAGTATTATTACATGAAATAAATCTACTGTTAATTGATACTATATTGTCGTTACCAAAACACTTTCCGCATATTTACCAAATACATTTACCCCAATACATTTACCCCAATACATTTACCCCCCCCCATGACGGTATTGAAAATAATTCAAAAATAGTTATAATTAATACATGGAAATAATATATATATAAGTCTACATTCCAATATTCACAATACTTATGAGAATTGTAAAAAAATGTAAATCAAGTTAAAAATTTAGGCAATTTTGAATATTGAGCTTTCTTTCAAAAAGAGTAAGTGTGTAGCAAGGAGAAACAGAATGAACAATAGTGACAAAGAACAAGGCTTAAACACTCAACAAAATTTGGCTAAAAGTGGTGTGTCAAAACCAACAATTGAATTGAATGACTTTTTCGAGTATTTGGACAGCAAAGTCGTAGAAAAAATTAAACAGACATCAAAAGAAGACATTGAACGAATCAGCAATGATGTAAATCAATATGAATATGAATTAAATGGTGTTTCAAATATTTTGAAATCTTTAAAATAATTATCTAAATTTTTAATGAGTTTTTACCATTTGCCACCACGTTTAAGGGTTCGTTCTTTTGCGATACGTTCAAGTTCATCGAGTCTATCTGAGTTTTCGGCAAATACTTCTTTATAGTATTTAAAAATATTAGCATTATTTTTTCTATTATTTTTAAGTTTGTTGATGTAGTCAGTCCATGCATCGTGGATTGCTGTAGGGCCTTTGGTAATATCGACATCAGGTCCGCCGTGTGGTGTTCTTTGCATACGGTATGATGTTACTGATGGTGCCAGATATTTTTTTAAAGCTTTTTTTCTTCTTTCAAAGATATTGAATACTTTTTGGTTGTTAACAAGTGCAATACCGAGTCCGGTAAGGATTCCCAAGCCGGCTAACGCACCAATAAAATTATAGCGTTTATCATTATCCTTCATCGCAGTTGAAAATTCTTGTTTCTTTTGAGCAACTTTTTCTTTTACACCAAATTGAATTTTCTGCTGTTTTGGCTGGCTTATATTTGCAACATTTGAATTTGTAAAACCTACAACCATATTAAAACCTTACTAAAATTTCCTACTCATGCTTTAATGCATCAGAGCACAATTTTTTGCTATCAATAATATTTAAATTTACAAATATTAATAATCAAAACTAATCAAAATTATTATTAAGTATTTTTTT
>OMPX01000014.1 GCA_900313115.1 uncultured bacterium | reverse complement strand
CTCAAGCATTCCGCCTGCACCTAATCTTGATTTTAATTTATATGTTGCTTCTTTTGTTTCTGCATTTGTTGCACTGACTGATGTGACCTCTGAATCTTCTCCTACCTTGATTGTTACAGGTGTCTTGCTGTCTGAGACAAGGTTTACTGAAGATACGTTTACTTCTCCGCCTTCTTTATTTTCAGCGGTAATTTTATCTGATGTGCCATTTTTTAAGTCCATATCTATTGCAACATTTGCAACGTCATTATTAACAACTAAACTTTTTAAAGATAATTTGCCAATATTTCCATTTGCAATGTTTAATAGTGAAGAGCCCATATCTATAGAAGAACCTGTAATATTGCCTTCATTTGTTGTTATTTTAATTTCTGTACCGTGAATTAAATCGTCAAGAATTTTACCGCCTTCTTCTCCCGGCAATAAGTGAGTTGAATGACCTGAATCATCAGAAATTGTCAAACCGTCAATTAAGCCGGATATAATAAGATTTCCGTCTCCGTATTTATTGAGATATGCATTACCTGTCCCATATATATTATCGGTAATTTTAATTGTTGTTTTGCGTTCTGCTTGACCTGCAGAATGGACTGTATAAGCATCAACATTCAATGTTGAGTTATTTAAATAGATAGCGTTTGAGCCGCCTTTAACAGTTCTTCCTGTTGTAAGAGTATGAGAACCGCTCATCTTGTTGCCTGATATAGTAATATCTTTTCTGTATGCTATCATATTGACTTCAGCACCATAATCAATATATATTGCTCCGCCAATATTAGATGCTTTGTTGTTCGTTATATTAATATCCTTGTCATAAGCTACAATAAATGTTTTTGAATAAGGAGAAGCATATACAGCACCACCTCGTTTTGCGGAGTTCCCTGTAAAACTTGTGTCTATTAAATGCATTTCGTGGTCATGCCCGTCAGGCAAACAAGTATATATAGCACCACCATCTTCTGATGCTTTGTTTGATAAAAACGAAGTATTTTTTATTAAAGTTGATGATGTTGAATAAATAGCACCGCCGTTGACTGCACTGTTTGATGAGAAGGTTGAACCGGCATATTTAGTATCTGAGCTATATTCTTCTGCATTAACTTTTACTGTTCCTGTTGCGTATATAGCCCCGCCGTCACCTTTTGATGCTTTATTGTTTGAGAATGACACATCTCTTAAATCAATATTATTGCCATAAACAGCACCACCATTTGAGGTTGAACTATTTTTTGAGAAAGTTGAATTTGTAAAAGTTACATCATCTTTGGTATAAACAGCACCACCTTCATCTGTTGCACTATTATTTGTAAATGTTGCAAATTTACCGGTTACGGTTTTTCCCGCATAAACAGCACCGCCGTTTGCTGCAGCATTTTTAGTAAATTTTGTTTCATCTACAAGTGTTTGATAGGTTTCATTTGTGTTTATTTCAACTTTACCCGCTGCATAAATAGCACCACCATCACCGATATTTTCTTTTGTTACTGTTTTTCTGGTTTTTGTTTTAGAACCGTTTTGAACAGTTAAATAATTTGTTGTAGTTTTAACAGATTTTGATGAATTTGAATTAAAATCAGAGTCAACAATATATACTGTAGAATCTGCACTATTATCATGTATTGCACCACCTGACTGCGGAGCTGTATTTTTACTAAATGTAGATTTTAAGATAACTAAATCATCATTTGATTCAGAGTATATTGCGCCGCCTCTTCCTACATATTTAAGAATGGTATCCTGTGCCATCAACGAGTTTGGCGGGTTATACATCCTTGTTGTAATATCAACTCTTGAGGAAACTGAATTTGAAGTAAAAGTTGCGTTGGTTAAGCTTATTTTCCCTGTACTGCTGTTATATATAGCACCGCCAAGAGGGGCAACATACAAAGCAGGATCATCAACATTTGATTCATTTACGCCCTTTTTACTTTGATTTGCAACAACAGCTTTGTTTTTAGAAAAATTACCCATCATGTTTATCGGCAAATTGTCTGCGTCATAGCGATTAAATTCAATTGTACCTTCGTTGTAAATAGCACCACCACGTTCGGTTGAAGAGTTGCTTGTAAAGTTAAGAGCCGTGGTTTGTGAGACATAATTTCCACGTTTTAAAACCATTTCTACATATTGATCCAGATGAAGTGTTCCTTCCGGTGAATTGTAAATAGCCCCACCGGTACTTGATGAATTTGATGTAAAATTACCGCCATTAATGTTCGCTGTTGCCGTATTATAAATAGCACCACCATTTGATATTGCGCTATTCATGTAGTAATTTGATGCATTTGAATCTAATATACCCTCTGCAACGTTAGCAACTGCACCACCATTTTGAGTTGCTATGTTCGCTTGAGCACTTTTCTTATTTTGACCAAAGTTACTTTTATATGCTTCTAAATAACCTTCATTATAAATAGCACCACCCATATCTGCAGTATTTCGATAGAATGTACCGTTGACAGTTACAGCCTCTTGTGTAGCAGTATCATAGTATTTATTATAAATAGCACCGCCGTTTTCGGCTAAATTATCAACAAAGGATGATGAATTTATTATTAAGTTAGTCGCAACACCGGTTTCTGCATAGGAATCATCAACATCTTTTTGAAGGTTATAAATAGCTCCGCCGTTGGTTGCAGTATTTGAAAATACAGCTTTTTTTGTTGCATTTTTACCAAAGGTGTTATAAGTAATTGACATCTGACCTTCATTATATATCGCACCACCATTGGTTGCCGTATTATTAAAGAATAATGCCTTGTTACTCCTTGCTTTCCCTATTAAGTTAACTTGTCCGTTCGTATTTATTACTGCTGAACCGTTTTTATTTATTTTAGTTATATTCCCTGCATCATCTTTTTCATCTTGAATTGTATTTGTATTATTTTGGAAACCAACATTATTCATAATGATTGCTCCGCCATCATTTTTAACAGCTCTGTCAAATGAATTGAATGATGTATTACTTATTTGAGATATTTTCTCTTCCGGAATCACCATACCTACTAAATTATCAATCGAAGTAATTGTTTTATTTTTACCTTCAATAATCAATAAATCAGGTATTTGTACATTACGCGGGGTAAGAGTTTTAACACCCGTTCCATCGTCAACCGGAACATCTTCCCACGAATTTATTGTAATATTCTTCTTTAATGTTAATACGCAAGAACCCCCATACAAATTTAGAGTAGCAAGATTTGTGTTTTTTGTTTCAATTGGCTCTCCATTATAATTCACTGCGTAAGCTAGTGGATTTGAAATAATATCTATATAGTACGGATCAGATATTATGAACTGTCCGCCTGAGATTTGCCTTATTTTGTATATTGCTCTGTCAGGATTATCTTCATCATATTGATATACAATACTTACTTTGTTACCTTGTTCATCCTGTAATTCAACATACTTTGATAAATTAGTTCCAGAAACAATAAAATTAAGCACCGCTGATTCGTCATTCGAAGTGAATCCGGAATGGATATTAAAACTGTCCGCTTTTAATATAAATTTCGAATCACCTGTCACAGAACTTACATTAAACGTGTCATTTTGATATACATTTGAACTTAAATCTACATCAAAACCTAATTTCGTATCGCCTTTTAAATAAACTTTTCCTGCATATACATTATTAAATACCTGATTTGAAATCAAAGACATCTCACCGCCATAAATATACATGGTTGGTCTTAGAGATGCCGAACCGACAGCGCCGCCTAATATAATCTTGCCGCCTTCTACGTTAGGCTGGTTTATATGAATAGTTAAGTTTTTAGCAAAATCTATTCCTCCTGCTAAATTTATTGTTGAATTTGAGCCAACAGCATATAATTTTAAAGTTTGTCCGCTGCCTGCCATATATATATCATTTTGGGATTGTGTAGTCTTAGAAAAATTTTGTAAATTGCCTGAGAAATTAGAGGTATTACCATTGTTTGCAACAATTGTTAAATCTCCTTTTTTCATAGCAATTGCGCCACCTTTTGTGTAAGCGTGGTTATTTATAAAATTAGAGTTTGTGATGGTTAAATCATTAGAAGCGTATATTGCACCGCCATATCCGACTTCACCTTTCGTTTCTCCGTAAGCTAAATTTGAATCAAAAGTTGAATTCATAATTGTAGGCAGTGTACCTGCACTATATATAGCACCACCGTTTTGAGTTGCCGTATTTTTTATAAACTGAGACGATGCAATACTACCTGATGCGATTGTTTTGTTATTATAAATTGCACCGCCCAGTTTTGCGTGATTTTCCTGGAATATAGTATTTATAACACTATTGATATAACCTCTTGGATTAAAAATAGCGCCGCCTGTAATTTTATTTGTAATATTATTACTAAAAATTGTGCTTTCTGTTATTGAACCAACGTATATTTGTCCGCCGGAATCAATTGCAACAGACTTCCCTGAGTAATTACCTACAAACGTTGCCGTTTGATTTTCTCCTACATTATACGTATAGTTCTTATTTTCTGCAGCGTTGGTAAACGACATGCCTGTAAGCACCACGCTCATAAATAATACTATTACAGCAATTCTTTTCATAGCATCAACCTTAATCTCTCGAGTTTTTGGGGTAACATAATTTTCCCATACTAGGGGTATCTACTATAATTATAATGTTTTTTATACAAATTTCAACCCTGATAATAACAAAAAAGCTAAAATTGATACAAAAATCATTCATTTATATGAGCAGATTATGATAAAATTTTTATATGAAAAAATTTTTGTTATACACAATATTAATATTAACTGCAATTAGTATGTTAGCACCGTTTCTAATTATGGTATTGGTTTCATTTTCAGCAGGAAATCAGATATCATTTACAGATATATCAGGATTAACACAAAATTTAACATTGTCGAATTATTCGCACGTTACTAATACGATTCCTGTAAGCAGATATTTTATAAATAGTCTTATTGTTTCTGTTTTTACAACAATCGGTCAAATAATTGTATCAACTCTTGCAGGTTACGCTTTTGCAAGAATTTCCTTTAGAGGAAGAAATCTTATATTCTTTATAATACTTATTACGATGTTTATTCCGCCTCAGGTAAATATTATTCCGTTATTTTTCCTGATGAGAGAATTACATTTGGTTGACACGTATCCTGCCCTGATACTTCCGGGGATATTTGGAGGGTTTGGAGTATTTATGATGAGGCAGCATTTCTTGTCTTTTCCAAAAGAGTTAGAAGATGCATCAATTATTGACGGATGCAACAAGTTTCAAATGTTTTATAAAATAGTATGTCCGTTAGCACTACCCGCCATTGCAACATTGGCTATTTTTACTTTTATATCAAGTTGGAACAGTTTTGTATGGCCATTAATTATTACAAATTCTGAAGCAATGAGAACACTTCCTCTTGGACTTGCGGTATTCAAAGGTAGTTACAGAGAAGTTATTGAATGGGGTGATCTGCTTGCATGTTCTTTAATATGCACACTGCCTGCTGTTATAATCTTTTTACTCGGTAAAAAACATATTATTAATGACATGATGAAAGGCGGGGTAAAAGGTTAAGCCAACACTTTGTTTAATATTGTTAAATTTTCTGCCCCAATTTCGATATCAAGAGTGTTTAGTCTGCCAAGTGGAATATTTTTATTTGTCCCGTGATAATCACTTCCGCCCGAAATATAAAGATTGTGTTCTTTTGCAGTTTTAACAAGAAATTTAACTTCTGTTTCATTATATCTTGAATAATGACATTCAAGTCCGTCAATACCATAAGATTTCATTTTTTCTAATCTTTCAAGAAGTAGTGACTCTGATATATGTTCTTCTCCTTCTCCGCCAAGAGGGTGTGCCCATACAACAATCCCGCCCGCACTTTTTATTGCATTTATTGCTTCTTGTCCGTCAAATCTTGTGTTCCCTGTTTTGCAGTCATCGAGATATTTCTTCATAGCGGGGACATTACTCTCTGCCAAACCTCGGTTTACTAATATATTTGCTAAATGAGTTTTAACTACACTGTTTCTTGAATATAACCAATCAAGTTCATTTTGAGTTAATTCTATATTCCAAACATCTTTCAAATATTTAATTCGGGTGTCTAATTTTTGTCGTCTGAGTATTTTACCTTTTGCAATCAAAACTTTCAATTCATTGCATTCAGGATTGATATTATAGCCTAAGATATGGCATTTTATATCGCCTGCCAGACAAGTTAGTTCAATCCCTTTTATAAACTTTATTCTTTTATCTAAAAGCTGCTCAAATTCGTGCAATCCGTCTGTCGTATCGTGATCGGTAAGTGCAACAATATTGAGATTTGAATGTGATACTTTATCAGCTAATATCTGAATAGTGTCACTTCCGTCTGAACAGTTGCTGTGAATGTGTAAATCTGCTCTAATCATAATTTTATTTATAGATTACGAAATCCTTCTGATAATTTCGTGCGCTTCTTCGCATTCAGGGAAAATATCAGTCAAAGTATCCAATGTTTTTAAAGCATTGTCGTAATCTTCCATCCCTTCTTGACTTTTTGCTTTATTTAAAAGTAATGATATGTTTTTAGGATTATCTGTTAATAATGCATCAAAGATATTTAAAGCTTTTTCATACTCGCCCAATTCGTAATATGTCAACGCTAACAAATTTTGTGTTTCTTTATCAGGATTTTGTTCAAGTGATTTTATAAAATATATTTTTGCATCTTCAAACTTCTTTAATGAATAATAAATTCTTCCTGCAAGAAATTGAATGTATTCATGCTCAGGCTGATCTTTTAGAGCTGACTCAATCAGTTCTTCCGCTTCTTCCAATTGATTAAGTTCAATTTTATTAATTGCACTAAGTGATTTTGCAACAACGTCATCATTTATATTTATCGCTTTTTCATAATATTTGTCAGCTTCTTTATATTTCGATAAAGCATATAAATAATTTGCATATTCAAATACAATATCAAAATCATCCGGTGCAAGTTTTAAAGCAGTATTAAATTCTTCATCTGCATAATCAAACAATCTCTGATTTAGATATATAACACCCAAATCCTTGTGTGCTGTTGCATTTTCAGGATCCATCTTAATAACTTTTTTAAAGATTTTTTCAGCAGTTCCTGTATCAAACAGTTGAGTTGATAAAATTGCGTATTGATACAAAGTTTCTGAAGATACAGCGCCTTTTAACAATACAGAATCATATAAATCTTTAGCTTGTCTGAGTTGTCGTGTTTCTATATATAAATTAGCAAGTTTTTGAGCCATTGTTATAGATTTTGGATTACGGGCAAGTAAGTTTTTCATAATTACAATTGCTTGATCGTAATTTTTGAGTGCTTCATAACACGAGGCTAAATTATATTGAAAAGAATCTTTTTCAGGATGAAGCAGAGCCAGTGCTTTGTAATGTTTTGCTGCATCTGATATCATACCTGCTTTTAGTTCTGAAAGTGCAAGAGAAATTAAATAATTTTCTTTGTTTTCTAATTGATAAGCTTTTTCAAAATACTCACACGCCTGTGCGTGTTTATTTTGAATTTGAAAAATAGAGCCGATATTGTAAAATGAAATTGCATCGTCAGGTTTTATTTTTACAGCTTTTTTGTAACACTCAATAGCTTTTTCTCTTTGTCCGACAAGTAAATATGCAGTTCCTAAATTATTATAAATTTGGAAGTGCGATGGGTTCATTGCAAGCGCAGCTTCTAAGTGTTTTATCCCCTGATTATATTGTTTCAAAGAGATACTTGCAGTACCTATTAAATAATCAAATGTATAATCATTAGGTGCAAGCGATTTAGCCTTTGTTGCTAATTCTATCGCATTCAATTCACGATTTGTTTTTAGATAAATTATGCACAAATTTTTATAAGCATCAATATATTCTTCTCTTATTTCTAAAAGTTTTTTATATAATTTTTCGGCATCAATAAGATTTTCTAAATTATCATGACAATTTGCTAAGTAAAACAAAGTTGTAGCATCTGTTGGAGCTAATTTATGAGCTTTTTCAAAATAAGATTTTGCTTCTTCAAATTTTTCTAAATTAACATTAACTAAACCCATAAGTTTTACAGCTTCAAGGTCATTTTCGTGTCCGTTAGAAATATAACTTTCTAACTCATTTTTAGCTTCATTATAACTTTTTTCCGATATTAAATCTTTTATTGAATCCAATTCATTCATATCGTGATTATACAACAAATACTTATAGTGGTAAACAATAATGACTAAATCACATGAAATAATTTAGCTTACAGGGTATTGTTTTTATATAAGAATAATTTATAATACACAAAACAGGAGGTAATTATGTTTGAATTATTTATGTTAGATTATTGCGGATATTGTAAAAAGGTTATGGCTTTTATGAATGAACACGGCATCCCTTATAAAACTATAAATATTGAAGAAAAACAAAACGAAGAAGAGCTAATCAGATTAGGCGGAAAAAGGCAAGTGCCGTTTCTTATTGACAGAGAACGTAATGTCGAAATGTATGAATCTGATGATATCATTGAATATTTAAAAACAACATTGTAAAAAAACGTTTTCTTTCATATAATTGTTAGGATGCTAAAGAAATACGAAAAATTTTTAAAAGAATTAGACAAAAAATTAGGCAGATATTTTCAGGAGCAATCTGAATATGTATGTTGTAAAGACGGATGTTCCGGTTGTTGTGAAATAGGCGATTATCCTTTCACTCAGCTTGAAATGATGTATCTTATGCAGGGTTACAAAGCTTTGCCTCATATGGTTCAGCTTCAGGTAAGAAATAATCTTATGCAAATTAAACAAAATCGTGTTTCTACTCATCTTTTTTATAAATGTCCGTTTTTATTAGACGGACACTGCAGTGTTTATAAATACAGAGGAATAACCTGCAGAACTTTTGGTTTGGCATATCTGACTGACAGTAAAACCGTAAAACTGCCCGAGTGTGTTAATAATGGTTTGTGTTATAGTAAAGTTACAACGGAAGAGGGGATTCTTACTGTTGAGCCGATTAAAGAGAATTTAGGATTATTTGATATTGCAAACAGTAAGCTTGCAAAAAAATATAAATTAGAATTTGGACCAAGCCGTTCACTAATTGATTGGTTTCCTAAAGAGTAATTAAGAAAGAGTATAAAATGAATTATGATGAAGAATTAGAAGAGTTGAAAAAATCTCATACTTACAGAAAAATTCCTGAAATAACAGAAAAAGACGGTAAATACGTAATCTGTGATAATCAAAGATTATTAAATTTGTCCTCAAATGATTATCTGAATTTGAGTACAAATGAAGAATTGGCAAAAGAGTTTATGGAATATGCTTCAGATAGCCCTCAATTTCAATTTTCATCTGCTTCTGCGAGATTGTTGAGCGGTACATCTGTGGTTTACAGAGATTTAGAACAAATTCTTGCAAAACAAATGCATAAAGACAATGCTCTTATTTTTAATACAGGGTATCAATGTAATCTGGGAGTTATTTCTACTCTTATGGGAAAAGGAGATATTATCTTTTCTGATAAGCTGAATCATGCAAGTATTATTGACGGAATGAAGCTTGCAGAAGCGGATTTTAGAAGATATAAACATCTTGATTATAATCATCTTGAAGAACTTCTTAAAAAATACAGGGGTAAATATAACAAAGCACTTATTATTTCAGAATCTGTATTTAGTATGGATGGCGATATCGCAGATATTCAAAAACTTGTAGAATTAAAAAATAAATATGATGCACTTTTAATGATTGATGATGCACATGCATTTTGTTCGGTTGATAACAACTGTGCAGGATTTGGCGGTGAGTATGATGTTGATATTGTAACTGCGACTTTTGGGAAAGCTCTGGGTTCTTTTGGTGCGTTTGTTGCTTCTAACAAGACGATAATAAATTTTCTTATAAATAAAGCAAGACCGTTTATTTTTTCAACATCAATTCCTCCAATCAATATTGCGTGGACAAAATGGCTTTTGACAGCAAAAAAAGATTTTGTTCTCAAGCAGAAACATAAACTTGAAAGATTAGTTGTTGCTACTCATAAATATCTGAAATCAGCAGATATAGAAACTGTTTCAAAATCTCAAATAATACCTGTAATAATTGGCGATGACGGTAAAACAGTAAAAGTTGCTGAGCAATTAAGAGGTTTGGGGTATTTTATTTTGCCGATAAGACCACCTACAGTCCCTCCTAATACTTCAAGATTGAGATTATCTCTCACTGCCGATATGGAATTTGAAAGCGTAAAAACATTAATAGATTGTATTAGAAATGAAATATAAATGGTTAAATAAAAATAATTCAGATAAACTTATAATCTTTTTTAACGGATGGGGAATGGACGATTTGATTATTTCTCATTTGGAAACGGGAGATTATGATGTCGTTGTTTTATATGATTATAACGATTTAAATTTAGATATAAATTTTTCAGAATATCAGGAAAAGCATGTCGTTGCGTGGTCGATGGGGGTTATGGTTGCAACCTTGTTTGATTTTGAGAATATAAAAACGAAAACAGCAATCTGTGGAACACCGTTCACGGTTCATAATGAATTTGGAATACCTGAAAAGATATACAGGCTGACTTACAAAACTTTTTCCGAAAAAACTGTTCAAAAATTTATGGAAAGAATGTTTCTTCAAAAACCTTATCTTGAAAAGTTTACAAACAGGAATATAGAGAGTTTAAAAACTGAATTAGAAAAAATGGCTGAATATAAACCAAACGAAACTTATCAATATACAAAAGCGATTATTCCAAGTGATGACTTGATTATTCCTACAGAAAATCAGGGAAATTATTGGAGAAATAAAACTGATATTACAGAAATAAAATCGGGGCATTGTCCGTTTGGACTTTTTAAAAGCTGGTCAGAGCTGATTGGTTGAAATATAATAGAACTATGAAAAAAGAATTAATACGCAGAAGGTTTGCAAAAAGTTTGCCGACATATAGCAAATCAGCAATTGTACAAGAGATAATGGCTGATAATATACTAAATAATCTGCCGGAGAAAGAATATTCTGATATTTTGGAATTAGGCTGCGGATGTGGTTTATTGACCAAAAAAATTGTTGATTTTATTCGATATGACACCTTTGATACAGTTGATATGGTTGAAGAATGCAAAGACTATATCTTTAAAATATCATCCGATATAAATTTTATTTCTCAAGATTTAGAAAAATTTTCCTGTGATAAGAAGTATGATCTGATTGTTTCAAACGCTTCATTTCAGTGGCTTGAAAACTTACCGGAGTTTATAAAAAATATAAAATATTATCTTAAAAAGGATGGTATTTTTGTATTTACAATTTTTGGAAAAAAAAATTATAAAGAAATTACGAAGGTTATGAAAACTTCTCTTAAATATTATTCAGCAGAAGAACTTAGAAATATGTGTGCCGATTATAAAATACTTAATATTTATGATGAAGTTAAAGTTTTGAATTTTAAGACACCATTAGATGTTTTGCATCATATTAAAAACACAGGTGTAAATGCACTTTCCCAAACCAATTGGACAAAATCTGATTTGAACAGATTTAGTGAAGATTATAATTTGATTTGCGGCGGGAATATTACTCTGACATATCATCCTGTATATGTAATTTTAAAGGGGTAAATTCTTCAAATTACGAACAATAAATAGTGTAGTAAATACGCTAATCCTGATATAGTGTACTTTGTACGATTATTACAAACCTGTAATTCAGTCTGTGTGTATGCTTTACACTATTTAGTTTTGTAAATTTATTGCCATTATTGGCTTTTAAGGGGTTAAAAAATGTTAAAAATGTGGTATAATATTAATGTAAGGGGTTACAAGACCCAAACAGAGTGTTATTCCCCACTAACCACTCTTTAATAAAAAAGGTATCCTATTAGTTTACTTTTACTCCCACGTAATTTGAGGTGCGCAATGGATACTCTATACTCAAATTTTAGTCAAGAACGGCTCTTTATTTGGTGTGCAAATATAGTGTTAGCTGCATCTTTTCTGTTATCACAAAACAGTTTGGTTTTTGCTGATAATATAAAAATTGTAAACGGTATCGTATCACCGCCTTTGGTAAATACTCTTCAAATTGAAAGAACATTAGACAGAATAAATATAGAAGAGGCAAGTGAAGTTGAATTTGATAATTATATTTCAAATAAATACAAAAATTGCAGAATATATAGTGTTAGTAAAGGTATAAAGCATATAAAACTTGTAAGGTATTATCAGGGGCGTCCTGTCAAGTTAAACATTATCGAAGCGGATATGAATGTTAATCCGAAGATAAAGGTAGAACCGGTTTTAGCCTCAGCAACTCTTTCACGTAAAGCATCAATAACAGCTATGGCAAGAAGAAACAATTCGTTAGTAGCAGTTAATGGTGCTTTTTTCTTGCCACAAACAGGTTGTCCGCTTGGAACAATGATGGTGGACAAAAAATTATATACAGGTCCTGTATTTAACCGTGTTGCAATGGGAATTTTTGATGACGGTTTCAAAATGGACAGAGTAAAGTTAAACGCAAATTTAAAATGCGGTTGGCATAATATTAAAATTGATAATATTAACCAGCCAAGAATGTCTGTGGCGTACACGCTGTGCTATACACCAGATTGGGGAACAATGGCACCTGTAACGCCAAAGAATGGTTTACAAGTAGTGGTATCCGACGGCAAAGTAATTTCCATCACAAAACAGAGGTCTCCAATACCTTTAAACGGTTTCGTGCTAGTTGGCCCTGCCACTAACTTGTTACCATTAAAAATTAACGACAAAGTTGAATTAGATGTCAAAACACTGCCTGCGTGGGAAAATGTTAATCATATCATAAGCGGAGGTCCATATTTGGTAAAAGACGGTCAGGTTTATGTAGATATTCAGGAACAAAAATTATTAGCTATCGGTGGACGCAATCCTCGTACTGCGATTGGCTATACAAAAGATAATCGATTTATAATGATAACCGCTGACGGAAGAGAAGGAAGCTCAATCGGAATGACACTCAAGGAGCTTGCATATTATATGAAACAACTTGGGTGTGTTAATGCAATGAATTTAGACGGTGGCGGCTCTACCGTAATGTATGTAAAGGGAGCCATAGCAAATAAACCGCCTGTTCAGGGGGGCATTGCTCTATCTAACGCATTGACAATATCGTTACACGATTAAGTGTTCAATAGGCTATAAAATATGTGCCTGTAAAGCTTAAAAGAAGTATTTCATTTCAACTTTATAAAATTCTGCTAGCTTATACAAGGTCTTGATATTTATAGGATACTTTCCATTCTCAATGTTTGATAAGTGGTCACGAGACATATTTACTTCAGATGCCACTTCTTCTTGTGTGAGATGTCCTTCCAATCTTAGACTTTTTAATCTTTTTCCAAGTTCGTTTTGTACTTTTTGTATACCCATACCTTTATATTAGTCAAAAATTTAAATTTATCAATCGGACATATCCTACAAATCAGTCTGAATGGAGTTTTTTATATTAAATTTTCAGAAAATTATAGTATTGGCATGCCGATTTATTTTATTTTACGGTTTATTGTGTTTGTGTTAATATTTTTAGTATAGCTAGAACATAAATGAGGTTAATAAATGGAAGATTTAAGAGAGAAATATGAAGTGGTTATCGGGCTTGAAGTCCACGCACAACTTAAGACGAAATCAAAAATATTCGCACCTGACAGTACAGAGTTCGGGAATGAACAAAATTCTCAAATAAGTGCAATTACACTTGGTATGCCGGGGGTATTGCCTGTTTTAAACAAAGAATGCGTAAATATGGGTATTAAATTAGGACTTGCGCTTAATTGCGATATCCCTGAAAGATGTAAATTTGACAGAAAACAATATTTCTATCCTGACCTTCCAAAAGGATATCAAATTTCACAATATGATGAACCTATTTGCGTAAATGGTCATCTTGATATCAATGGAAAAAGAATAGGTATTACAAGAGCTCATTTAGAAGAAGATGCAGGAAAACTTGTTCACGTTGGCTCTGACGGTATTGCTGGTTCTAAGTATTCATTAGTTGACCTTAACAGAGCAGGTACTCCATTGTTAGAAATCGTTTCTGAACCTGATATGAGAAGCAGCGAAGAAGCAAAAAATTATATGGAAGAATTAAGAAACATCGTTCGTTACATTGGTGTTTGTGACGGTAACCTTGAAGAAGGCTCTATGAGATGCGATGCTAATATTTCTATCATGCCAAAAGGTTCTAAAGAGTTCGGTACTCGTGCAGAAATAAAAAACGTAAACAGTTTTAAAGCATTGCAAAGAGCGATTGAATACGAAATAGACAGACAAATAGAACTTGTTGAAGACGGTGAAGAAGTTGTTCAGGAAACAAGATTATGGGATGATAATGAAGGCGTAACAAAATCTATGAGAGGAAAAGAGGATGCTCATGATTACAGATATTTTCCTGAGCCTGACCTTATGCCATTATCTATTTCTCGTGAATGGGTGGAAGATGTCAGAAAAACTCTTCCTGAACTCCCTAACCAAAAACGTGAAAGATATATGTCACTGGGTTTAAGTGAATACGATGCATCTGTTATCGTTGAACAAATGGAATCTGCCCTTTTCTTTGATAAAGTTTTGGAATTAGGTGCGGATGCAAAATTAGCAGTAAACTTCATGATGGGACCTATCGCTGCTTATTTGAAAGAAGAACATATCACTATTGTTGATACAAAATTAACTCCTGAAAATCTTGCAGAGTTGATTAGTTTAATCGAAAAGAAAACTATTTCTAACAACATTGGTAAACAAATTATTGTTGATATGATGAAGGATGGAACTTCTGCTTCTAAAATAGTAGAAGAAAAAGGTTTGAGTCAAATTACTGACGTTAATGCTATCAGAAAGATGGTAGAAGAAGTTGTTAATAACAGTCCTGCCCAAGTCGAACAATATAAATCAGGTAAGACAAATATCTTTGGTTATTTTGTCGGTCAGGTTATGAAAGCGACTAAAGGTAAAGCTAATCCTCAAACAGTTAATGAGATATTAAAGGAATTGCTTGATTAAGAGAAATAATTAAATAATAAAAAAACGGTTCAGGTTAATCTGAACCGTTTTTTGTTGAATGTTTATGGGTAGATAGCGGATACCTTGTGTTTACGGTTTACCTTTTTATAGGTGTGTTTAAAATATGCAAATATATAATTTGTGCTGCAATCAGGCAGGCATGATAGCAATGAGATAAATTTTGATTATTACATGTTAACTTTTGTAAAATATCCTTTAAAAATACTAAAGATTATAAAAAATCTGCCGATATACATGTCACAGAACAATTAGAAAGGACGGTATATGTTAAAAAAGATAGAAATACCAACATGTAATACCTTCAGTGGCGTAGAATACATACTCAGAGGGGCGAAAAAACGTCGTTCTTCTGCAATGGCAAACGCAAGAAGAATGAATGCCGAAGTCGGTGTTCAATCAAAATTGGTTGCTGTTAAGTAAGCAAACTAACTATATTAAGGTCTATCGATTTAGTAAGATGATTGAGAGTTATTGAGCGGACAACAAGTCCGCTTTTATTTATTAATAATAAATACTTTATTTAAAAAATAATTTATGATAGAATGTGTATACAGCAGGCATGGAGAAGTGGCCGAGTAGGCTTAAGGCGGCACCCTGCTAAGGTGTTGTGTGGAGCAATCTGCACCGTGGGTTCGAATCCCACCTTCTCCGAATTTTAGAGGACACAAACTTTTGTTTGTGTCCTCTGTTATTATTTGGGGTGGGCTTCTTACCCAGTGGGTTCTACCCCTCCATCCCAAAACAATACTTAATTGTTTTGGGTGGAGTCCT
>OMPX01000185.1 GCA_900313115.1 uncultured bacterium | reverse complement strand
GTATTGTTTTGCACAAAGAAGCGCATTACCTATTACACATGTTAAATTACCATACGTAATATTGCTTTCATTAACCAAATATTTGATTATATTTTCATCAGGAGATTTTTCATTAAATCTTTCTATTACATAATAGACATTATAATCTTTTATATCTCTTAAAATCTTTCTTGTATCTTCTGTACTGCTGGAACCATGAACCTCATTATATAGTCTTAGACCAACATCTCTGCCGGAAATTTTATTAGACCGTAAAAATTTATCCGGTGCAGTTATATCAGACACTTTATAATCTGCACCTTTTTCATTAGCAGTCTTTTTGATTAGAGTAAGTAAACTTTCTACTGCTTTATCAACTTCTTCTGCCCAATCTACATCACTCGGATCAGATGATTTTTTATTATCAATTTGTGTCTTATATCCTTTTAAATCTGCGTATTCATCTGTATCTTTCAGTTTGTAGTCTTCAGCACATTTTATGATACTGTCAATTACATGCGCTATATCTTCATTTTTTATACCGGATTCATTAACCAAATATTTGATTATATGTTCATCTGATGACAGGCTGTTAAATTTAGCTACAACACCGGATACATTCTTTTCATCTATTTGTTTTAAAAATCTTCTTGTTGTTGCATTACCACTTGAGCCTTTCACCTGATTATATAACATTTCACCAAGTTCTGTACCCTCTGTTTCATAATGATTTATATTATAAGGTAGTTCGGACACTTGTTCGTCAGAAGCTTCATCGGCTGTAGAATCAAATTTTTCTCCTGCAAATTTTTTGACAAGTTCTTTTACTTTTTCAAAATCAAATGTCCCTGCTTCTGTTGTTGATTTTGTAGAAGGATCATTATTTTCTCTGTATACAGTTGTACTACCATCAGCTTTTATAGAAATTTCGTATTTATTGTTACCGTTAGAGCTGGTTTGTCCATCCGCATCAAGCCAAATCTCTTTTATTTCTCCTGATGATTTGTCATAGAATACAACTATTTCTTTTCCGTCATATTTTATTGTCTTTTTGTTATATTCAACATCTCCAATTTTGCCTGTGCCGTTTTCTGTAGTAACCTCACTACTATTATCTGCAAAACTTTGCAGAACCGTATTTGCATCATCTAATCGTTCTTTTATTTTAGCTTTTTTTGCGTCATCTGTTTCAGAAATTTTAGAATCATCAATTTCTAATGGTTGAACACCTTCTTGTTCACCTGTGGAAGGGTCATAATCCTTTGTTACATCAAAGTTTGTTGAACCGCTTGAGCGAACTTCGGATGCCTGACCATCCGCATTAATACTGTATCTAAAACTCTGTATTTTGCCTGCACGCCAAGCTCTGTACTTATTCTCAACTGCAGTTTTGTTATTCTGATCTTTTACACGTTTATCAGCTCTGCCGTCTTGCGTCATAGTCGGAAGAATTATTTTTGCACCTGCAACAAGCCATTTCACATTACCATTACCGTCAAATTTTATCGCACCATTATTCTTGTTAGCAGCTATTATAGCAGCTTTATATCTTTCTTTTGCGGCGGCCTTATCAGCTTCAGGAATCTTATTTGCTTCTACTATTCTGTCAACCAAATCATCTAAATCTTCGCCTAACTGAACAGTGTAATCATTACCTACATTATTTTCCTGCGCAATAAGTTCTTCATTCTTTTTAGCCATGGCTTTTAAATATGCGACGTAATCGTTTTGTGTAACTTGTTTTGCGGTGAGTCCTTGTTTAACATTGTCGGCTAATTTATCATAGGCAGCCTTAGCTTCTTCATCTGTAATTTTTCCGTCATGATTTTTATCAGCATCTGACAGCACAACCAATTCATCTGTCGTTAAAGTATTGGCACTATTGCCTCCTGTTACAGTATTAAAAATCTTTTCAATTTCCTTTTTCTTTGTTTCATCTAAATTCTCGACTGTAATTGCGCTCAAATCAATTGACTTTGCCAATTTACCTGAAAAATTAACTTCACCTGCCATGTTAAAAACTCCTTATTCCATTAATAAGTTACACTACTACGCATGTGTTTACGGCACATTTATAAAAAACTTTAATAAATGAAAAATTGTTTTAACATTTGTTTACATAAATTATAGTTTATCAGCCTTCGGCTGATAAACTATAAAGTGATTAAGTGACTAGGTCATTAAGTGACTAAGTAAATTATTCTTAGTCACTTAGTCACGATTCACT
>OMPX01000169.1 GCA_900313115.1 uncultured bacterium | reverse complement strand
TATACGAAAAAGTTACATACGATGCTACTTGGACTGCAAAAGGCGGAGAAAGTACTGAATATGAATGGAAAAATGCTGAATCTGCAAAAACAACTGAATATGTTACAAAACAAGGCGATGACAAGTTTTACTATTCAGATTTCAAAGTAACAAATGATGGTTCGTTCAATGAATCTACAGTAAAAACTAACGGAAAAACTGATAATTATAATGTTAAATCTCAAGAAAAAGACTACACTTTGACATTGGTTAATGCAGCATCAAAGCAAAATGCAGACTCTATCAAACTAACAGCAAATGGTTATAATGATTTTGAGTTATTGGATGCTAATTATACATTGGAACCAGGAAAGAAAGTAAATGGTACATTCTTGAGCGAAACAGTTACAGGTACAAAAGCAAATGAAACATTCAATCTTGGTACAGGATCTGATGCTGTTAACTTTAAAGTTGAAACATCAACTGATGCAACACCTGTAGTTACAGGCTTTGGTCATGATACAGTTAAAGTTTCTAATGGTGAAAACTTAACATTGAATCTACAAGGTCTTGCAACAGGCGAATCTGCTGACACGGTTGCTGTAACAAGAAATGGGGATAATCTTATTGTTTCTGCAACAAGAGGTACAGAAACCAAAACAGATCTTGGACAGATAACTATTCAAGGTTATGCAAACAAAGGTATAGGCTCAGTTGGATTGTATAATGGTAGTACAGATATAACATCTTTAATAACTACTGCTGTTACTACACAACAAGATGCAGCTCACAAAGGTAACAAGTTCACAGGTACAGTATTTGCTGATAAAGCAGAATCTACAGCTAAAAACGAAACATTCAACTTAGGTACTACTGTTGGTACAGGTGAGGATAAAGTTTCTTTTGCAGGCAGTTTTGGTAAAGATACTGTTAATTTCGTTGACGGTGAAAATCTTGCATTAGATTTTGCGAATGCATCAAATCTTAAATATTCTACCAAAGGTAACGACGTTGTAATTTCAACAGATGTTTCTTATTATGCAACAGTATCAATAAATCATGACTACATTGTAGATGGAAATTTTAGAGACTCTGATGGTAAAATGCAACATATCAGCATTGTAAATAAATTAGATTCAGCAACATACCATAAAATTGGTGGTGCAGAAACTGAGACGATTGACTTGGCTGCATACAAAAGGTTGTCTGCTAAAAACAAGGCAAATTATGAATTTGTAGAAGGTAAGTTAAGATTAGACCTTGCAAAGAAAGGCGATAATTATGTATTTGCCAAAGAAAATTTATATACAGGTGTTGGGGAAGATGGAAAACCAAAAGCGGTATATTTCTATTTGGATAATAATGAAACAGCAAGTATTCAAACCTCAAACTATATATGGTATGACCAAGAAGGTGAACATGTTCAATTATCAGGTTTGAAGGTATATGGTGTAATCAATGGTGCTGAACCAACTGAAACTACTTATACAACTGATGCATCTGGAGTATATGCTAAAAATGCTGAATTGTTTAACAACCAAATCTCAGGTCAGGTTACTCTTAAGAACTATATGAAGCTTGCTGAAGACAATGTTAATATAGGTACTGACTCTTTGAAAGCTATTCTTCAAGGTGGTGCTGATGCTCAAATAGCATTGGATTACAGTTCTGCTAAGAAAGGTCAGACTATCAAGGGTACATTCTTGAGTGAAAATATTACCGGTAGCAAATTTGCTGATAAAATTTATGCCGTTGGTGGTACTGATACTATTACTGCAGGCAAAGGTAACGATACAATCACTTTAGGAACAGGTATTAAGACTGTAAACATTGCAGGCGGTGACGGATACGATACTATCAAGGGCTTAAGTAACGCTACATCTTTAGCACTAAACATTTCAGGTGCCGTAGGTTCAAATAATTTTGTTAAGTCAGGTAATAACTTAGTTATTGAACACGATATCTATTCGTACAAAGACGGTAAGGAAGTTAAATATTCTACTTCAGCAAGTCGTTCAGTAGATAATACTGCCGTTGAGAGTGGTTATTATAAAGTAAATGAGGATAACAGTATTTTATATAGCAAAACTGAACAAACAGGTTATACTAAAATAGATACTGACCACAAACTTTATTCTTACGGTTCAGGAAAGAATATTACTTATTACACAAGTGCAACTCATTCAGAAAATAATACTCTTGTTACTGAAAAAACTACAGTTGCAGATTACTTTATTGGTAATAATGCTGACAAGGTATCAACAGTAGCACTTAATTCTTTGAATATTTCAGGTAAAGGCAAGATTGCAGGTACTAAGTACAATGATGTAATCACAGGCAGTGCAAAAGCTGACAAGATTACAACAGGTGATGGTGCAGACGTAATCACTGCAGGCAAAGGCAACGATACAATCACTATTGATGGTGCAGGTGCTAAGACTTTGAACTTCGACAGAACATCAGGCAAAGACACTGTTGTTGTTTCTGCAGCTGACTTTACAAGTGCTAACTTAGTATTTGACGGTACTGCAGATTATACTTATGACCACAGTGTTAACGGTAACGACCTGATTGTTAAGGCTAACTATGATGCAGTTAAAGATGCAAAAGGTAAAGTAACTCAAAAAGCATCAACTGCTACAATTACTGTTAAAGACTATTTTGCAGACGGTTTAGCAAGTAAAGTTAACCTTAATGGCTCAGCTATTTCTTACGGTACAACATTAGACGGTACTGAAGGAAAATCAAGAGCAGAAGGAGAAGCTACAAAGGGTAACAATATCTATGATATGACTGATAGTCCTGCAACAACAAGTGCTGCTAAAACTGTAAAAATCTTTGATGAATCAGGTAATGATTTATACAATGTTGCAAGCTTGAAATCAAACACTTACATCAGCGATAAAGCAGGTAAAGATGCTCTTAACATCAATGCAGATGCAGATAATGTAGGGTATATCTTTGATGTAGTGGCTGACAAGTCAAAAACAAGTGGTTTATATTCGGACAACAGTTTGTTTATCTTCGATTATGATAACATCGTATTTAAAACAGGTGAAGGTGAAAAAGGTCTTAACGCACCTGTTGGTGGTGTAGAAATCGCTAACTTCATCAATGTAGCAAGCAACGGTAAATACTCTGTTGGCGCAGGCGCAATCGAAACAATCAATGTAGGTGATGAAACTTGGTCAGGATTCTCATCTAAGGGATTGGATAAATTAAGAGCTACAGTTGCAGGTTGGTTAAGTGAAAATAAATACGATTCTGCTTACGAGGTACTTAATAATGGCACTAAGGATGATATTCAAGCAATGTTGGCATTGTATAATCAAAATTATACACCTGACAACAACGCTGAAGTTACTCCTTAATTGAATCTATAAAGATGTAGGGTGCAATGTTTTGCACCAAATACATAAATCAAAAAGTCCTCAGAGAAATCTGAGGACTTTTTGTATCTGAATTATTCTTTTACCCTCTTTTAAAAAGAGGGTGGTTTTTTTCCCTCTTTGAGGAAGAGGGTAAAAACCGTTGCGATATAGTGATTACGGTTTTGGGTGTTGGGTGTCATATTCAATATCAACAAAGAATATATTTCGTCCACCTTTTGCTTTATAATCGCCCCTCACCCAAATTTCTAATATTTTATAAATAAAACATAAGAAATTTGACCTCTCCCACTGAGAGGTTATATTTAGTTATTCCATCTTTGAGGAAGAGCAAATTTCTGCACAGCATTTAATCCTTCACCTCAATGCGTAATTGTTATTAACTTTTGGATAACATATATTATGCTTTGCCAAAGAATTTTAAAATATTATCAATGATTGATGGAGGATTTGTCAAAAGATTTGATAATCTCTCATAATTTTCAACAATAAACGGATGTCTAGGGTCAAGCTGTTTTAGTTTTTCAAGGTAATCAACCATTATCACATAGTTGCCAATGTGTTCATTAAACTCAACCATCTTTTGTAAAGCTCGTTTATTTTCAGGCTGAAGCTCTAATAACTTTTCATAAAATTCTATTGAACGATTTTTATCGGTCTGGTCAAGTGTTTCAGCTATTGTAGTGATAATTTCAATATTTTTATCGTCCAGTTGATGAGCTATCATATATTCATTTATCGCAACATCTGTATCTCCTCTAAGGCTATTGAATTTAGCCCAATTTACGTGTTCATTAAACTCGTCACCTTTTTTCTCATAGATTAATGCTCGCATTTGATAGATTAGAGGTGAGTTTGGATCAATTTTAGCAAACTCGTCAACTCTTTCCAAAGCAGTATCTAAATCGCCTGTTTCATAATAATATTGAGCAATCAAGGCTGCATATCTTGAATCTTTTTTATATTTATCATGGATAGAGTCCAATAGTTCAATAGCTTCATCATTTTTACCCAATTCCATTAAACATCTTGCTTTTAATAACTCGTCAGAAGTTAATTCAAGTGCTTTTTGCGGGTTGTTAGTTTTAGAATAATATTTTGCCAAATCTTCTTCTAACCCTGTAAAACCTTCGTCTTTAGCACGTTGTAAAACTTCAACCGCACTTTTCGTAAAATCGGTTTTGTTGTATAAGTTAGCTAATTTTAGGTAGGTTTCAGAAGTTGCCATATCGGTATCTGTAATTTTCAAATATTCGTCAATAGCCTGATTAAATTTTCCGGCATCTTCATATAAACCTGCAAGTATATATCTTGTATGTGCTATCTTGTCGTCGTCTTGTCCGTGTGCAATAGCTTTTTTAAAATCGTTAATTGCGTGATCAAACTGTTGTTCTAAAACGTGTTTTTGACCACGTGAGAGATAATATGTAAATTTGTCATTGTTTTCAAAACATATATCCATTAGCTGTTCATAAGCAACAATATCATCCGGTCTTAACGCTACCAAATGTTTATAATAATCCTCTGCTTCATCTTTTTTATTCAAGATGGATGCAACGTGAGCAAGTTTTTTATATAATTCTGCGCTTTCTCTGCCTTGTTCTAATTCTTTTTTATATTCAATATACGCTTCTTCATATTTTTCTTCATTTTCATATTGTTCTGCTAATGACATAATTATCTCCTAGTTATATTTATTTTGTGTTTTTTCAATTCCGTTTTCAAAACAGTAAAATATTCCCTCTACTGATTTTGTTAGTATTTTTTTTAGCTCATCAAGGCTGTCTTTTTCAAAATTTTGAAGTACAAACGCTTCGGCAGGTATAGGCGGCTGAGGTCCGATTCCGATTTTTAATCTTAAAAAGTCTTTTGAAGAAAGATGTTTAATTATTGATTTTATCCCGTTATGACCGCCGTCAGAACCTGATGCTCTAAATCTTATTGTTCCTAAATTAAGTGATAAATCATCATAAATTATTATCATATCTTTTGTATCAATTTTATAATAATCTATAACAGCCCGCATAGCCTCACCGGATAAATTCATATAGGTAGTCGGCTTTACCAGCATATATTCTTCTCCGTCTTTATAGAATTTTGTAATCAATGATTTTAATTTTGAATTATCTTTAAACTCTGCATTGTTATCAAGCGCAATTTTATCCACAACCATAAAGCCGACATTATGTCTTGTGAATGTATATTTACCGCCAACATTGCCTAAACCTACAATAAGTTTCATAAGCTAATTATATAATAAAGATAAGGTCTTGTTCATAGATTGAGATATATTATTTTTTTGTTTTGTTAACAATTCTTAATATTAAAAACATAAAAAAGCAATTTTTTTAAACAGATATACTTTATATATACATAGGAAATAAATTTATTAGGATATTAACTAATAGGAGAATATATTATGGGTATCGACTTCGGAAAATTGATTGGCAACTTAGGAACAACAGCTGCAAGTATGCAAAATGATAAGTCAAAAATCGATACAAAAACAGAACTTAATACATACGTTTCAGGCTGGGATGCAATCAAAGCTAAAGCTCAAACAGAAAATGCAAAAACTGAAAATATCGATACTCAAGTTGATATAGATACATTAGAAGCAGAAATGAAATCAGAATTAGCAGGACTTATGGGTGCTGAATTTGGCAAATCTGCAGGAGTTAAAAATAAAGGTAATGCCGAACAACCATTATTCTCTGAAGATGAAATTTCTTTAGAAAACATGATGTCTTTATTATCAACTGAAGATGGTTTAGATATCGATAAACTAAGAGAAGAAAACAAAAAACCAATGCTTTCAACTCAAGATGAACAATCTGCAGTTGATAAAATGAATGAATTTGGTTTTGATACAGAATTAACCGATATCTTGTTGGAAACAAATCCGGGGGCTGTAAAATACATCTCTAATGCCATCAAATCAGGCAGAGCAACAGCAATTTCTGACGATATACATAAATTTCAATATGATGTAAATGGTGCAGATAATATATTACAAGCTATGAGAAATATGCCACTGGATATTGAAGATGCTGATACACCATTATAATTTAAGTATTTAAAGAACACTATATAAAAACTATAAATAAGGAGGATACAATTTAAGAAGACAACTTTATACACCAAAGATTTCTTCGAAACCGTACATTTTTGTGCGGAAGTAGAGTCCCTTATGGGATATGGGAATAAGATAGTAAGATAAGGTTTGGACGGTTTATCCGTCCTTTTCTTTTTATTTAAACATTAAATCTGAAATGTACTAAATCACCATCTTGAATAACGTATTCTTTTCCTTCAATTCTTGTAACACCTTTTTCTTTACAAGCATTGTAAGAGCCTAATTCAGCAAAATCTTTGTATGGTGTAATTTCTGCTCTGATAAAACCTTTTTCAAAATCGGTATGAATGACACCTGCCGCTTGAGGTGCTTTTGTTCCTTCTTTTACAGTCCATGC
The DNA here is from genome assembly GCA_900313115.1 of uncultured bacterium. GTDB lineage: Bacteria > Cyanobacteriota > Vampirovibrionia > Gastranaerophilales > Gastranaerophilaceae > UBA2883. Next base: position 7,607 of record OMPX01000169.1, on the reverse strand, counting down.
TCTGACTTCTTTTTCACCTGCTGTTATGAAGGTAAGAAGTTTTAACAATGAATATACCGATTTAATCATTTTATCAATACCGCTGTCTTCAACACCTAAATCAGCAAGGTATTCTTTTGCTTCTTCTTTCCCCAAAGCTACCAATTCTTCTTCGATTTTTGCTGAAATGATAACTGTCTTTGCATTGTGTTCAGATGCATATTTTTCAACAAGTTTTGTATATTCATTACCTGATTGTAAATCTGTTTCTGCTACATTTGCACAGTATATAACAGGTTTTACGGACATAAGATTCATTTGTTTAAGTACACCCATTTCTTCTTCATCAAAATGTTCTTCAGGGTTAATGAATGAACCTTCTGAAAGTAAATCAGAAACTTTTTTAAGAACCTTATCTTCTAATACTGCAAGTTTATCTCCTGATTTTACCTGTTTTAAAATCCTTGCCTGACGTTTTTCAATAGAAGCTAAGTCTGCTAATATTAACTCAGTGTTTATTATTTCAATATCACTAAGCGGATCGACTTTGTTTTCTCTGACGATATTTTCATCATCAAAACATCTGACTACTTGAATAATCGCATCAACTTCTCTGATATTGTGTAAAAATTGGTTTCCGAGCCCTTCACCTTTGCTTGCACCTTTAACAAGTCCTGCAATATCAACAAATTCTATAGCTGTCGGAATAATGTTGTTTGTTTTGCATAATTTTGCAAGTATTTCCAATCTGTCATCAGGAACTGTTACTACCCCAACATTAGGCTCTATTGTACAAAACGGATAGTTTGCACTCTGTGCATTCATTGACGATGTCAATGCATTAAATAGGGTTGATTTACCTACGTTTGGAAGTCCAACAATACCTGCTCTTAACACTTTTATATTCCTTTCATTACTCTTTTACTATTGCAACACCTGAGCTTGTGCCTAATCTGTCTGCTCCTGCTTCTATCAACGCTAATGCTTTTTCTCTATCTCTGATTCCGCCTGAGGCTTTTACTCTAAGTCCATGTTTTTTTACGGTCTCAGACATCAATTTTACATCTTCAACCTTTGCTCCGACTCCGCCTTTTACAAAACCTGTTGATGTTTTTACAAAGTCAGCCCCTGCTTTTACACATAATTCACAAGCTGTTCCGATTTCATCTTTTGTCAGTAAGTCCGTTTCTAAAATTACTTTCAGATTATTATTTGGACAAGCTTCTTTTACTGATTTTATGTCGTTTATTATGTAATCATAATCTTTGTCTTTTAGTTTTGAAACATTCAACACCATATCAATTTCATCCGCACCATCTGAAAGGGCCTTTTGTGTCTCAAAAACTTTCACATCTGTTGTATTTGCCCCTAAAGGAAAACCTATAACGGTTACTACATTAACACCATAAGGTTTTACCTTTTTTACTGCATCTTTAACATACGCAGGGTTAACGCAGACTCCAAAGAAATGATGTTCATTTGCTTCTTGAAATAATTTTTCAAAATCTTCTTTTGTTGCATCTTGTTTTAATAAAGTATGCTCTATATATTTACTCATCTCATTCATAGCTGTATCCTTTTTTATAATTTTAACATAAAAAATACAAATAGCTTAATAGCTATTTAAAAGCGACTACATTACAAACATAAAATGTTAATAAATATTAATCACAAATTCTTTATACTAGCAAAATAAATTTTGTTCGTAAATTATATAATCAGAAACGATATAATCATGAATATTACTCCAATTATAAATCAACAAACTTCAATCAATAATGTAGGCTTAAATAAGCCTTCCGTTAAGGGTGTACGTCAGTTTTCGTCAAAGCAGATAAGTTTTGGTTCATCAAAAGCAGAAAATGCACTGAAACTTCTTGACGAAACAATTGATACATTAGTTCATGGCAGTGAATTTAACATAGTAAATAAATTGCGTTTTCACAGCATGCTGGACGCAGCATTACCTGCACTTATGGTTCCTGAAAATTTTATAAATAATGGACGAGCATCAAAAGTATATCGTATCAGTGACAAATATGTCGCAAAAATAAAAAGAGGTTATTATCCGAATAATGCGCTTCATGCGTACGACACAATAAGTTTGCCTAATAAGAAATTCCAAGGCTTGGATTTCTATTATGGAGAACCTGTTGTAAAAACAGGAAAGATAGAAATTCTTAGAAATGCCACACCTACAGCCTATTATATGTGTTGCGGTACAAGTTACAGACTTGATGGTGCGGTTGGCCAAAGTGAATTAAACAGATATGAAAAAGAATTTTTGCCAAAATGCAGCGAAGTGCCACAAGAAAGTTATGATAACTTAGCAGAAAATCTTAAAAAATTGAATCATATGACATGTAGGAATTACCTTGGAAAAAAATTAACGTATATACCAGATGTTATAAATCCAAATAATTTAATGATATCTGATAACAAGTTTGTTTTGGTTGATGAATTAGAAAAAGTTCCTTTTAAAAACCCGAACTCCGTTTACACAATGTTAGACCCAATCTTGTTGAAATTAAATCCGGAAAAAACAGCAGAAAAAAATAATGACCTTATGGATGTTAGAAAAACCATTTTAAAGAAAATTCTTTCTGCTTCAGAAAAACATACACTTCCTCTGGATAGTCCAATTAAGTATGAATATTCTGAATGGGCGCTTGGAAACATTGTCGGACCAAACAATTTATTAACAGATATTGCAAAAATGAGAGAACAAAATATCCCAACAAATGAAAGAATTAACAATATTAGTGAAATGGTTGAGCAGCTCTAAAATTTCTTTAAATGAGCATACGCCGCATCCATAGCTTTCTTGCCCATTTTGCCAAAATCAATTGTGTACATTGTGCTGTCACCAATCTGATTTACTTCTATTATATGTCCTACACCTAATTTATCGTGGAATACTCTTTCTCCTTCTGAAAAGAAATAGTCTATGTGAGTATTTTTTTCGGCTTCACGTTCTTGTTCTATTTTAGCCTGCTCTGCTTGAAGTTTTTTTCGTTCTTCTAACTTTCTTTTTATCGGATTATTTTCAAAAAAAGCTTTTACCCGTTCTTCATCACGTTTTTTATGTGCTTGAGATTTAACTAAAATTGTTCTTTGAGGAGTTCTTTGAGGAGTTCCTAATTTCTTTGCACCTGATGAAATAGTGCGGTTATTATAATCGTTAATTCGTTGCGGATTACCCAACTTTTTCGCACCGCTTGAAATGGTATTGGAAGTTCTATATGAAGAATATCCTGAATTTTCTCTATCTTTAATTGATTTAACTGCATTTTGGAAAGTTCTTCCTGATGTGTGACCTGTTGATGCTACTTCTTCAATCAATTCAAAAGGAATTTCACTGATAAATCTGCTTGGGTTGTAATACTTATATTCACCCCACATTTGACGACGTTTGGCGCTTGTTATGTACAATTTTTCTTCAGCTCTTGTAACACCTACGTACATCAAACGTCTTTCTTCTTCAAGTCCTGTTTTCTCTTGAATACTTCTCATACTTGGGAAAATACCTTCATCGACACCTGCCATAAATACAATAGGAAACTCTAAACCTTTTGCAGAATGCAAGGTCATTAAAGTAACAGTATTCGAAATTTCTTCCATATTATCTAAATCAGACACAAGAGAAACTTGAGCTAAAAATTCACCTAAAGCATTATCCGGTTCATCAGGCGTAAATTCACTTGCAACATTAACTAATTCCTGCAAGTTTTCTATACGTGCTTCATCTTCAGGAGTATTTTCATTTTGTAACTCTCTCAAATACCCGCTTTTTTCAAGAATTAAACTCAAAAATTCATTCAGAGAATATCTGTTTTGGATTTCCTGAAAATTCACAATTAGTTTTGCAAAATCTTCAAGTTTAACTTTAGTTTTCGGCTGGATATGTTCTTCTTCATCCAATCGCATAATTGCCTGATATAAACTAATATCATTTTCATCAGCAAACTCTTGCAAATATCTTATTGTAGTGTCACCAATTGAGCGTTTTGGAACATTTATGATACGTTTTAAACTTTGCGAATCATTTGGATTATGTATCAGTTTTAAATAAGCAAGTGCATCTTTGATTTCTTTTCTGTCATAGAATTTTAATCCGCCATAGATACGATATGGGATTCCCAATGAAATACAAGCTTCTTCTAATGAACGGGATTGAGCATTTGTACGATACAAAATTGCGAATTGGTTATAATTAGCAGAGGTTGATTTTATGGTTGATGCGATAAAATTTGCCTCATCAGCATCGTCATCTGCTTCATAATAAGTAATTCTTTCGCCTTCACCTTTGTTCGAATACAATACTTTATCAACACGTTGTTCATTATTTTCAATTATAGAATTTGCAGCATTCAGAATTTTTGCAGTTGATCTGTAGTTTTGCTCTAATTTTATTAATTTGCAGTTTTTAAAATCATTCTGAAAATTTAAAATAATTCTAAAATCAGCGCCGCGCCAACTGTATATTGATTGGTCAACATCACCTACAACACAAAGTGAGCGTTCCTTTGGTATATCAACTTGATTATTTGTATAAAGCGATCTGACAAGATTATATTGAGCAGGGTTTGTATCCTGAAACTCATCAACCAATATGTGCTCAAATCGGTTATAATACTTTTCTCGTACTTCAGAACTCTGTTCTAATAATTTTACACAAAGCATTAACATATCGTCAAAATCAATTGCATTATTGTTATTCAGAGTTGATTCATAATCATCATAAATTTGAGATATTCTCTGAGTCTTAAAATCTCTTGCATAAGTTGTAAAAGTGTATGCGTCTTGCATTTTGTTTTTTGAATTGGAAATAATTGCCTTAACCAGCTTTGGCTGGTACATTTTTTCATCAAGATTCAATTTTTTTATAGACTGCTTGATAACAGCCAAAGAATCTTGTTCATCATAAATAGTGAAGTTTTTATCAAGCTTTTTACCTGTTTGGAATTGATATTTATCAATATCTTGTCTCAAAATACGACCGCAAATACTATGAAAAGTCCCCACCCACATATATTTAACCATATCTTCGCCTAAAATGTTTGAAAGTCTTTCTTTCATCTCTTTTGCAGCTTTGTTGGTAAATGTTACGGCTAGAATTTTTTTTGGATTAACACCATTTTTAACCATATTAGCTATTCTTGTAGTTAAAACTTTTGTTTTACCACTGCCTGCACCTGCTAAAATCAATAAAGAGCCATTAGTTGTTTTTACTGCCTCTAACTGTTCTTTGTTAAGGCTTTCCAAAATATTTTCCATTCCCCACTTCCCAAAATCCAATTTTTGTGATATTATATACACCATACACTAAAAGTACAGATTTTGCAATTATAATAGTTTAAAAAGGATTAAAATAATGATAGATATTAAAAACATGGCAGAAGGTGAAGAATCTAAACAAAGTTCAATTATGGTACCGTTTGACGACAAACCTGTAGCAGTTGACGGACCTGATACGGTAGATGAATTATCTATGGAATTGGCTACAATAAAACAATCTGCAAAACGAATAGCTATCATCGGTTCTCGTAACCTTGCAATTACACACCAGCAAATGATTGAAACATTAACAACAGCACTTGTTATGCAAGGTAATACAATTATTACTTCAGGTGGTTCATACGGTACAAACGCAGCAGCTATTCGAGGTGCAATGAAATCTAATCCTGACAAACTTAAAGTTATTTTACCTCAAACTATTGGTCAACAACCTAGCGATGTGCAAAATCAACTTATTGGTGTTCCTAATATTATTGAGCACTCAGACAGAGCTATGATGACACTGGCTGATGCTTCAAGAGTTTGTAACAGAGAAATTATTGATGATTGTAATCAGTTAATCTGTTTCTTATCACATACAAGTAAAACTCTACAAACTGCAGTAGAATACGCAGAAGAAACTCATAAAGTTGTTACTATTTTCTACCTCGACTAATTTATTCTTATAATTAGTTTTCCGTTTTAATAACACATTTAATAAAGGAATGAGGTAAAATTGGATAAAATTAAACAACTTACAGGTAAAAACCAAAATGAATATGAGCCAATAGCCAAAGAAATTATCAACAATGCTGATATTGAGCTATTTAAAGAGCTTGTGTCAAAAGACGACTTTTTATTCGATTTTGTAAAAACTAATGTTGCAAAAAGATTAGAAAACGCTTGTACAAAAGAGAATTATAAAAACTTGCTGAAGTTTTTAAATGTTTATTCTCCATATTATGAAGATTTTATTACATCAACTTTAGCCCAATTTGGAGATAGCGAAGTAACTGATATAATGCTTGAAAAACTTCAAAATGGAACAATAAACGAAAAAACATACGCATCAGGCTTTTTTGCTTACCAACAGGACAATAGAGCCCTACCTCTGTTAAAAGAATATGCGTTTTGTGATGAATCTTCTCTATCAGAAAATTGCGCAAGAGCCTTAGCAAAATTAGAAAACAAAGATGCCTATGAATTAGCGCTAAAAAAATTAGAATCTGATGACGATTTTGAAAAAATGACTGCGGCAAGCTTTCTAGTTGCATATCAGAATAAAGATGCTTTGGGTGCTCTATTCAAAGCTATGAAAAATTCAAAAATGTCGGAAAATATAGCAGAGCTTATACCATATCTGTCACCATTACCTGAACTTCTTGGGACTGATTATAATGACGAAGCTATTTTAACTTTCTGCTATATTATAAACGGCTTAGTTGAGCTTGTTCCTGTGTCGCAGGTTATAGATTTTAGACTATACGAATTTATTGAAATGTTACTAAAATCTTCTCCGTCTGGGGCATCAACCGTCGCATTATTCCTCGCAAAAGATAAATTCAATATGATAACTGAGAATGAAGAATATTTGTTTGACGAAGATAAAAATACAAAAAATGAAGTTAACGATATCAAAAACTTATTAAATAATGCAAATCTTTATCCTTTGGCATCATTCTTATACGAAGAATTATATGAAGAAAGCGATTTTATATTCTTCGTATTAGAAATTGTGAGAGATGAAGACAGCCTTGTATCTTTGCTAAACGGAGATAACCAAACTGTTATCATAAAAGTTATGGAGCTTTTAAAATCTCAGGGACTATTAAATGATGAATACAAACAACTTGCTCTATCAAAAATCGAGGATGAAAATTTAAAAGTTGTTGCTAATGCTCTTTAATAAATTACCCATATATAAACGGAGAGTGTTCTTCAGCATATACTGCATCAATACCTAATATTTCTTTAAATACAGGTAAAATTAGTATTTCACTTTCAAAATGTCCTATATCATAAACAACGATTTTGCTGTCCAAAGCGGTATGAAATTTTAAATCTCCGGTAACAAATGCATCAACATTTGTCTCAAATATAAACTCACTTCCCGAGCCTGCACAAAATCCGATTGTTTGAATATTAGTTTTATTGTTATTGTTTATATATCGAGCATTTGGCGATATTATTTTTAATTTTTCAAAAAAGGTTTGTACTGATATTGGCTCTTTAAGTTTTACTATTCTTACAAATTCATCCGCTATTTCGCAATAATTTATGCCTAATTTATTGATTAGAGTATCGGTTGTACCACCTTTTGCTTTATCCATATTTGTATGGGCACAATATAT
>OMPX01000175.1 GCA_900313115.1 uncultured bacterium | reverse complement strand
CAATCTGGTGCATTCTTGATGTCAAAGTTAGTAATCTTGCTTGTGATGATGATAAACCCATATCCGTAATCCTTTTTCTTTAATTGGAAATAATAATTCCTTGTCCGTAATAATAGTTACGACATTTTTTTTAAAATCTTTAGGAAACAAATCGCATGTTTTAACATTTCTTTACACAAATAGGTCTAAAACGAGTTATAATCTTAAAAATATTTTGATAATCTTAACAGAATAAATCTGAATAGTGTACAAAATTCATGCTTATTATAAAATATTGATATGAACACAAAACGAATTATCACAGGATGTTTAATAGCAGCGAGTTTAGGTTTTGGCATATCCATGCCTGTGCGAGCAGGATTTCAGGAACATTATACCTTGGCGCAACAGCATTTCTTTAATGCAAGATATTCAAGTGCGATTGATGAATTTAAGAAATCATTAATGATTAATTTCATGGATAATTCAGCAAGAATCGGGCTTGTAAATTCTTATATTGCAAGAGGTTCATATATAGCAAATTATGAGCATAATTACAGAGCTGCAGCAGATGATTTCAGAAGTGCTATTTTTTATCTTAAATATTATGTAGATAAAGAAATTGCAATGAATTCGTTTAGTTCAATATCTTCTACTGCAAACAGTTTACACTATTGTGAAAAGCAATATGGCATGAATTCTTCTCCTGAAGGACATTACAAATTAGCAGAAGAATTGAATGCGGCAGGCAATTTTTCAGCAGCAATGTACGAGTATGAGCAAATTGTTAATACTGAAAAATACAGAAAAGTTTCTTTGTTGAGAATAGCTTCAATGATGAAGTCTATAAATAATCTTATAAAATCTGCAGAATATTATAAAATGGCAATAGAATGTGATCCGAATGACAATTCTGCAAGAATGAGATATGCAAATGTTCTTGACAAAATGGGTAATAATGAAGGCGCTTCCGAACAATATAATTATGTTTTAGCTCATAGTGATAACGTAGAAGATATTTTGTTTGATTTAGAAAGAATTTTTCAAAAGAAACTTGAAACTTCGCCTAATAATGCGGAGTTGTTGGCAGACTTAGGTGCAATTAAACAACGTCAGGGGAAATATGAAGAAGCTTATGCATATTATAAGCAATCTTTGACAAAGCCCGCACGTGATGAAAAAACAACATTAAATACCCAAATAAATATTGGTACATTGTTACAGGCTCAAGAAAATTATGATAAGGCTATTGAAGCTTATAAAAATATACTTACACTTCAACCAAACAATTATTTAGTAAACTTGTATTTAGCTCAATGTTATGAAGCAAGACCTGAAACTCAAAAACTTGCAATAGAACAATATAAGAAGGTTCAAGAGCTTAAACCTGAAACATCAGAAGAATATAAAGACAAAATTGCAGAGCTAAAAAAATCTTCAATGACTGCAGAAGATATTTATAATTATGTAAGAAGTTATAACAATCCTGATAAGTCTTATGTTGATGATTTGTACAAATACGCTTATGAAGCTCACAATAATAAAGATTATGAAAAAGCGATAAAATATTATTCTTTAGTAAAGGATACCGATCCGACAAGAGAGAGTGTGTTTGAAAATCTTGCATTATGTTATGCTCAGCAAAATAATTATAAAAAATCAAAAGAATTGCTGACAGAAGGTTTAGCACATTTTCCGAATAATGAAAGCATGAAAAAAATGCTTAAAAATATAAATGCCGATATAGATGCAGAAATAATGGATAATGCTTATAAAGCATATAATTCACAAAATTATAAAAAAGCTATTGAGTTATATTCTTCTTTGCCTGAAACAACAGACACATTGTTAGGTATGGCAGGTGCATATCAGGGATTAAAAGACGAAAACAGCGCATTGAAATGTTATCAAAAAGCGCTGTATTTAAACCCAAATAATTCTGATATTGCATATAGCATGGGTGCAATTTATGCGAATGCTCAAGACTATGAAGAAGCCAAAAAGTTTTTTGAAAAAGCTTTGAGTATTAACCCTCAAAACACTATGGCAAAAGAGGGTGTTGCTGATATGAATGAGGTTTTGAGTCAAAATAATGTAGTTGAAGCAGTAAAATTATTAGATAATAAAGAGTATGATAAGTCACTTGAATTACTGAACAAGGCTATTTCTCAAAATCCTAATAATCCTGATGCATATTATTACAGAGCATCTATTTATGATGCACAAAACAAGGCTCAGCTTGCAATAGATAATTATAAAAAATCACTGGAATATAACAAAAATCAAGATGTTACATATTATTTAATTGCGATAGATTATGAAAATCTGAACAAACCAAAAGAAGCACTTGGTTATTATAAAAAGTTCTTGGAAGTATACAAAAATGATGATGAGTATTCTCAATATGTAAAAGCAAGAATACCTGAAATAGAGGCGGATTTAACACCGAAAAAATAAATGGATATAAAAGAATTAATAAAAGCTAAAGTTTCATTAGCCCCAATGGCAGGTATAACCGATTATGTACTGCGTTCGCTTGTGCGTAAATATTCAAGTGACGCTTTATTGACAACGGAAATGATAAGCTCGGAAGCTCTGACTCAGGTCAAAGATGTTGTTATTACAAAAAGAGATAATAATCATAGTCCGATTTCATATCAGCTTAGCGGTCATAAACCTGAAATGATAGCTAATTGTGCAAAATATTTAGAACAATTTGCCGATATGGTTGATATAAATATGGGCTGTCCCGTAAAAAAAGTAACAGGCGGAAATGATGGTTGTGCCTTAATGAGAAATGACAGACTTGCATACGATATAGTAGAGGCTGTTAAAGAAAAAGTCAGTATTCCCGTAAGTGTAAAATTCAGGTTAGGATTTACACAGGATGAAATGAATTTTGTAGAATTTGGCGGATGGATGCAGGAGGCAGGCGCTGATTTTATTACAATACACGGAAGAACAAGAAAACAGATGTATTCAGGAAAAGCAGACTGGGCAAAAATTGCTGATTTGAAAAAATCTGTTGATATCCCTGTTTTTGCAAACGGAGATATAAATTCCATAGAAAGTGCGGAAAAATGTCTTGAACTCTCAGGCGCTGACGGTGTTGCAGTCGGACGTGCCGCAATTGGAGATCCGTCATTGATATACAGAATTGAACATTTCTTTAAAACAGGAGAAAGACTTTCAACTCCAACATTAGAAGAAAAAATTGTTGATTTAAGAACTCATTTGGACGAAGAAATCAATTTGCGCGGAGAAAAAGTCGGGATAAAATTTGTCAGAAAATTTTATCCGTTCTATATAAACGGAGTTAAAAACGCAGCAAAATACAGAAGTCAGCTGGTATTGATGGACGATTATAAAGAAATAGTTAAAGCCTTGGATTTTATATCTAAAGAAAACAGTAAATCAATTCAGGTTTCTGTATTATAATAATAAGTATGAAAAACACGAGATTAACACAACTGAATACCCACAGAGATGCGTGGGTTGAAATAAATTTAGACTCAATCGCTCATAATGTATCTGAGTTCAGAAAAAATATTCCTGCTGAGAAAAAGATTTTAGGGATAGTAAAAGCAGATGCTTACGGACACGGTGCAGCTATGATAGCCCCAACCATGCTTGCATCAGGGATAGATATGCTTGGAGTTGCATCTATTGATGAAGGTCTTGATTTAAGACGTGAAAAAATAAAATGCGATATTTTAGTTGTTGGTGCAGTTCCTGTTTGGTCTTTTGAAATTGCAGCAGAAAATGATATTTCTGTTTCAATATTTTCAGATGCGCATCTGAATGCTTGTAAACAAGCCTACGAACGAACAGGCATCAAACCAAAAGTACATATAAAACTTGATACAGGCATGAACAGAATAGGACTTGAACCGGATATCGCAGTCGATTTTATTAAAAAAGTTCAAAACAGTGATTTTGTAGAATTGAAAGGAATATTTACCCACCTTGCAAATGCTGAATATGTTGACAAAACACAAAAACAATTTGAATGCTGGAATAATATTATTGATTCGGTAAATACAGACGGATTATTATTGCATATACTTAATACAGCAGGTTCAATGACTTATGATGTTAAATCTAATATGGTCAGAATGGGTATAGCTATTTATGGTCTTTATCCTGATTTGGCTGAAAATGTTAAATTTCACCCTGAATTAAAACAAGTCATGGGCTTAAAAGGAAGAATTACTAATATACATACAATGAAGAAAAATCAGGGTATAAGTTACGGATATACGTATATTGCAGACAAAGACATAACCGTGGCTACAATACCTATAGGTTATGCTGACGGTGTGCCAAGAATATTATCTAATAAAATTTACGGTGAAATAAACGGTCAAAAAGTTAAACAAATCGGTAATATCACAATGGATCAAATGATGTTTGATATATCAGGTTTAGATGTTAATGAAGGCGATATTATAACTTTGTTAAATGATACCGATTTATCAATTGATAATTGGGCGAAAATTGCAGGAACAATCAATTATGAGCTTACCTGCCGTTTAAAAGTACGTTTACCAAGAGTGTATGTCAGATAATTATAAGGTTTGAACATTTTTAATATCACAACCAAGATGTCTTAAAAGTTCTAAATATGCTTTATAGTAGTGACTTACAAAATTAATATATTCTGTCATATATTGTTGTTGTGAATCTTCTATTCCCATCAAATCCATTAAACGAATTTCATTTTTTTCGTATGCTTTAGACTCTATAGTTAAAATTTTATCCATATCATTATAGATTTTTCTTGATTTTTCCATATTCTTTTTTAATAAATAAAATCTGTTATAATTATCCTGAATAGTATATCTTAAAACATCTTCATATCCGATTTTATCATATTTAAGACGTTCCAAAATGATTTTTGCTTTTTGGATTTCAGGTCTATATGTATAAAAAATAGGTAAATCTAAACCTGTTGTAATATACGCACCCTGATACGGGTCAGTAACCGACATTTTTTGATAAGCATACCCTGATGCCAAATATAAATCAGGAATAACCTGATGCCTTGCCAATGACACATTACGATTTGCTATCTTTATATCATCTTCTGAAATTTTTAGTTCAAAATTATGTTTCAAAGCTAGTTCTTCTAAATGTTCATAATTTGGTAATGTAATATTTAAAAGTTCTTTATTATCCTGTAAAGAATTTTCTACAGTATCGTAGCTAATGTTTTGTTCATTTACATTTAAAATTTTATTAAAATTACAGATTGCGCTATTTACGTTTGCCTGAAGATAGTTTAGCTCCATTTTTTCACGCTCGTGTTTTGTTTTTGCACGCAACATGTCAACTTCATATCGGGGCTCTGTTCTTTTTTTACCCTCTGCCATTTTTAAAACATTTTTATACCATCTTTCTTTTCTTTGCATAAGAATATAATATGATTTAGCAACGAGAATATTAAAATATGCGTCCATTACATCTATTTTTAAATTATATTCATATTGTTCAAGTTCTGTTTTTGCTTTGTCATATTCTGCCTGAGCTACTTTTTTTCTAACTCCTCGTTTTCCTATTTCTACAGGAATATTAGCCCCAATCTGGCTATTATTGCTTCTTGTGACAGGTCCAATGAGTGTATGAGCAAAAAATTGCGGATTTTTTAATCTGTTTGCGATTTTTATATTTTTTTCCGCTATTTCTAAATTATGTTTTTTAGATTGATATGTAACATTTTTGGATAAAGCAATCTCAATCGCTTTATTCATATCAATTTTGATTATTTCTTCTGCTTGAACACCACAAAAAGTCAAACAAAAAACAGCTAATGTGATAATTGTTTTTTTCATAAATCTTATCCCAACTAACAAAAGTGTATCATAAACATAAACCGCCTAAAAAAAATATAAGTTAATAAAACTTCATGAACTTATGTAACAATAATTTTGCTTTGTGAAATTTGGTCATTAAAAAATTGTTTATATAAGTACCGGTTAAAAATACCGATGAAATGTTTCGAAAATCACAAAACGAAAAGGGGCGACAAGCCCCTTTCGTTTTTTATTTAATTTTATTTTAACCGTTCAATATCTTTTTTTAGCTGAATTAGTATAGTCTTAGTGTTACCTTTATTTAATAATATTGATTGAACTGCCGCATTAACAAGTAAGTTTATATCTTTTTGTCCGTTTTGCTGATGAAGAACAGGATTGATATGATTTATTTGCAGAGCACTGTATTTTCTTGCTCTTGCCATTATATCAGTGTCAGAATTATAAAATTTATCTTTTAGCGCAGATTTGTTTGTTGATATGACATTTGTCATTTTTGCCAATTCAAGCTGATTTTTTTGATTTGTTAAATACAAACAAAAATCTAATGCTTCTTGTTTGTGTTTTGCTCTAACAGGAATTATAAAATTCATTAAAGAAAAGTCGTTTTGACCTAATTTCCCAACTATTTGGGGTGCTACTTCGGTATTTTGATAAACATTTGGAGCATTGTCTTTTATCATTGATAAGAAGTTTGCGCCACCCTGATAAAATACAACATTTTCTGACATATATTTTTCAAGTGCTTCCTGATGAGTTTGCGTAATACTTTCAGCAGGAATATGTTTTTGTTGATATAATTTTTTGTACATATCAAAAACTTTTACACTTTCATTAGAATCAATATTATTTACACCGACTCCATATTTATTTAGAATTTTTAGCATTGTGTCATTCTCTGTAATTGTTGGAAAATATGCAAATGCACCTGTTTTAAGTTTGATTTTGCCTGAAATATTTGCCAATTCATCAAAAGTTTGCGGTAAATGTTTTAGTCCTGATTTAGCAAACAATTTTTTGTTATATATAGTGATTGCAGAAGTTGCATACCAAGGAACAGCATAAAGCTGACCATTGTATTTTAAAGACTTAACAACATCCTGATTGAAATCAGATAATCTTTCTTCGTCAATAGGTTCTAATGCCCCTTTTTGAGCCAATATTGCCGAAAAATCAGGGTTAAGATTAACCAAATCAGGCGGATTATTACTTAATATAGATGCTAATGTCCTCTTTTCGCCTTCAGAAAACGGTACATCTATCCATTTTATTTTAATATTAGGGTTTTGTGCTTCGTATTCTTTGATTATTCCGTTTATATAATCGGAAAAATTAGCCATTTGCAATGTCCAAACAACGACTTCTGTTCTATTGTCGGCTAATTTTTTATTAAAAGAAAAAATACAGAATAAGCTAACGATAAAAAGAAAAATTATAAATATATATTTGAATAACTTTCCATTTTCCATTTTTCACTTTCCAATTTTATGATTGTTATTTTCTAACAATCTGATTATAGCACAAATTTCAGATGGGGATAACTTCATAAAAAACAAAAAATTGTTAGTAAGTTAAAATCTATCACTTTTAATTTATAAGAAAATATGTTAATATAATAATGTAGGGAAGTCCTTCATAACTTTCTCCTTATACGCACAGCAAACATTCAACTGTCAATGAGTGTAAGAAAGGAGGGAGCTTATGCGAAGCAAATGGCGAGAAATAGCAAAATGTGCCCTATTCGTAGTAGGACACATATGCATTTACATTTCTCAAAAATTGTAGGGACTGTCAGGGAGTTCTATAGGGACTCCCCCCTACACTATTATTATAAACTATTTTTTAGAAAATACAAGTGGTGGTTCTAGTGTTATGCATAAAATTTATATGTAATCTTGAATAAATTTTGCAATTTTTTGTAATTTTTCTATTGGCATATTTGAAATTTTTGTAATTAAAGAATCTTTTAAAGTGTCTTTATTTTGCATATATTCAAAATCAAAAAAATCTTTAATTTGAACATCTAATGCATTTGCTAATTTTTCTAAATTTTCGTATGTTGTAAAATAATAACCTTTTTCCAGTCTGCTAATTGTTTTAGCATCAACATCAAGTATTTCCGCAAGTTTTTCTTGTGTAAAACTTTGCTTTTTTCTAATTTCTTTAATTTTTTTACCAAATAATTTTATAGTTGTACTCATAAATCCCTCAATTATAATTTTAGTAAAGAATAAATATTTGATAATATAGTCTTATGTCTAATTATTTGACATTTTAGGACATTTAATGTACTATTTAGTACATAATTTGTCTTATATTTTCAAATTAAAGGACATTATTTGTGGTAATTGATAATCCAAAGGATATAGAAAAAACATTTTTAATTGTAAATATGGCTTGTTTTGGAGATGTCTTATTAACAAATTCTCTTTGTCAAAATTTAAAAATAGAGTTTCCAAATTCTAAAATAGTATTTTTGGTTAATAAGCCATTTGTAGAAGTCGCAAAGTATCAGCATGGCGTTGATGATGTTATATATATGGATAAGCATCACAAACATAAAGGACTTTCAGGGCTCATCAAATTTGCTTTAAGTTGTAAGTATCGAAACAAAATTGATGCTGCATTTATTGTATATGGAAATCCAAGAGGAATCATTATATCTAAACTGCTTGGTGCAAAAAAAATAGTTTCAAAACCACCCCAATTTATAAAATTTTTAGTTTCAAATATTCCTGAAGATGATAAAACTGTTATTAAAGCCCAAGAAATAAATGCACATTTGTTTCAAGGGTATACTTTAAAAAAAGAAAAGGTATTGCCGATTAAATATAAAACAAATCCACAAAAGAATTTTATTACTGCAAAACTAGTTGAAAATTATAAAAATAAAGAAATCATAGGATTATGTTGCATTTCGAAAACATTATCAAAGGATATGCCTATTGAAGAAGCAATAAAATTAATTAATAAATTAAACGAACAAGAAAAAGTTATATTATTTTTAGGAAGTGGTACGATTGCCAGAACTTATGCGGATAATTTAAAAAAACAAGGTTGTACAAATTTTGTCGATTTAACTAATATTACATCAATATACGATTTAGCAAATATTTTAAAAAAATGTAAGTGTTTAATAAGTGTAGATACCGGAACAATGCATTTGGGATATGCCGTTGGTTGTTTTACTATATGCGTATTTTTTCAAAAAAACACAGCAAGAAAATGGGCACCTGACGAAACATTATATGATGTAAAAGTTATAGATAACGAATATTCTCTTGAAAAAGTAATTAGTTATATATAAATTGTTTTGGTATAATCTGTAATCTATAGTAGTTTGATTTAGACAAGGTTAATCTTGAATTTGGGTTAATTTCTATAGCTCATAACTTCAGAAAATGGGCTTTGGCTTAATTCCCTTACTTAATTATTTTTAATCAAAAAAGAGGATGACTTTTTAGTCACCCTCTTTAAAATTTAAATATATTATTTACCCCTACTCTTCATTTAAGCTCAAAACTGCCATAAATGCTTCTTGTGGCACTTCAACCTTGCCGACTGCTTTCATACGTTTTTTACCACGTTTTTGTTTTTCGAGCAATTTACGTTTACGTGTGATATCACCACCGTAACATTTATCTAACACACTTTTTCTTAAAGCTTTAATATTTGTTCTTGCAATTACTCTTCCGCCGATTGCTGCCTGAATTGGAACTTCAAACATTTGTCGAGGAATGATTGTTTTTAACTTTTCTGTTAATTTTTGACCGACATAAAATGCATTATCTTCGTGACAAATTACTGATAAAGCGTCAACAACTTCGCCTGCAAGCATTACATCAAGCTTAACAAGTTTAGAACGCTTATATTCTGCAAATTCATAATCTAAACTTGCATAACCTTTAGAACGAGATTTTAACTGATCATAAAAATCTGTAATAACTTCTGATAATGGTATATGATAAACAAGCTCTTGTCTTACTTTATCAATATAATGCATATTGATAAAAATACCGCGTTTTGTCTGTGATAAATCCATCAGAGTCCCCACAAACTCGTTAGGCGTAATGATTGAAACTTTTACATAAGGTTCTTCAATAAAATCTCTATATTGTGCTGCAGGAAGATTTGCAGGATTGTCAATCTCAACTATTTCACCATTTGTCTTATGAACTCGGTAAATAACAGACGGTGCAGTTGTTACGATAGATAAATCATATTCTCTTTCTAACCTTTCCTGTGCAATTTCCATATGAAGCATACCCAAAAATCCGCAACGGAAACCAAATCCCAAAGCTGACGATGTTTCAGGCTCAAACGTAATACTACTATCACTCAGTTTAAGTTTTTCCAATGCTTCCTTTAGCTCATGATAATCTTCATTATCTACAGGATAAAGCCCTGAAAATACCATAGGCAAAGCTTCTTTATACCCCGGAAGCGGTTCTTTAGCAGGATTTTCCACATTCACAACAGTATCGCCGACAAATCGGGTAATTTCTTTAATTGAACCTGCAAAATAACCTACATCACCGCAGACGAGTTCTTTTACCTGAACTCGATGAGGTGTCATATATCCAAGCTCAACAACTTCATACTCTTTTCCTGATGCCATAAATTTGACTTTATCGCCTAATCTCATTTTACCGTCAACAATTTTAAAGAAACAAAGTGTTCCAAGATATTGGTCATAGGCACTGTCAAAAACCAAAGCTCTCAATGGTTTTTCGGTTGTATCTTCAGGTGGCGGCATAAAGTTTACGATTGCTTCTAATACTTCTTCTATATTTTCTCCTGTTTTAGCACTTACAGGAATTGCCAATGATGCATCTATGCCTAAAACTTCTTCTATTTCTGCTTTTACACCTTCAACATCTGCTGACGGTAAATCAATTTTATTGATTACAGGAATAATTTCAAGATTTTGTTCTGCTGCAAGATACACGTTAGCAAGGGTTTGAGCTTCAACACCCTGCGTTGCGTCAACAATCAATAATGCACCTTCACACGCAGCAAGTGAACGGGAAACTTCGTAAGAAAAGTCAACGTGCCCCGGAGTATCGATTAAATTCAGAATGTAATCTTTGCCGTCTTTTGCTTTGTAATTCATTCTTGCAGCATTTAGTTTAATCGTAATACCACGTTCACGTTCAATATCCATTGTATCAAGCAGTTGGTTTTGCATATCACGCTGGGCAATAGTTCCTGTTGCCTCAAGTAATCTATCCGCCAGAGTAGATTTACCGTGGTCTATATGGGCAATTATGCAAAAGTTTCTTACATTCTCTCTGTATTTCATATTTTTATTATAGCATAAAGTTAAATTATAGTTTATCAGCCTAAAAAGACACTAGGGCACTAGGGCACTAAGGCACTAGGAAAAATGTTTAAAATCCGTCAGCGAAGCTGACTAAGAGAACTTAGTGCCTTAGTATCTTAGTATCTTAGTGCCTTCATAGTTTAGAGGCGGTAGCCTCTAAACTATAATTTATGCTAATATTGTATTATGACAAATAATATTATGACTACAAAAGAAACAAAACCTGAACGTAAAAAATATGTATTAAAAAAACGAGGGG
The DNA here is from genome assembly GCA_900313115.1 of uncultured bacterium. Classification (GTDB taxonomy): domain Bacteria; phylum Cyanobacteriota; class Vampirovibrionia; order Gastranaerophilales; family Gastranaerophilaceae; genus UBA2883. The sequence continues at coordinate 2,293 of OMPX01000175.1, read as the reverse complement.
TAAATTCAGATGTAAATTCTGGGGTAAATAGTTATAAAGTTAACTATGAGCAAGAGCTTAACAGTGTTCAATTAGAAGCAGTAAAAGTTAAAGAAGGTGCAGTTCTTGTTATTGCAGGCGCAGGTTCGGGAAAGACAAAAACTCTCACATATCGTGTTGCACGTCTGATAGAAGATGGAGTTAAACCTGAAAATATTTTATTACTCACTTTTACACGCAAAGCATCTGCTGAGATGTTGGACAGGGCAACTGCTGTTCTTGATGACAGGTGCGAAAATGTTGCAGGCGGTACTTTTCATTCTTTTGCAAATATGATTCTTAGAAAATATTCAAAATTATTAGGGCTTAAAAATAATTTTACAATTATGGATAGCGCAGATGCTGAAGACGTTATCAATCATATTACTTCAAAACTTTATCCTAAAAAAGAAAAGAGATTTCCTAAAAAAAGCACTATTTTAGAAATTTATTCAAAAAGTGTTAATAAAGAAATTCCAACCAAAAAAGTTATAGAAACAGAGTTTTCACAGTTTGAACATTGTACTGAGCAAATTATAGAAATACATAAAGCTTATGTGAACTACAAAAGAGAAAATTCATTGTTTGATTATGATGATTTGCTTTTGTATCTTAAATTTCTCATGGAAGATAATGAAAATATTCGTAAAAAATTATCTAATCAGTACAAATATATTTTGGTTGATGAATATCAGGATACAAACACTTTGCAAGCTGATATTATTAAACTTCTTGCTTCTGAGCATAACAATGTTATGGCAGTAGGCGATGATGCCCAAAGTATTTATTCTTTCAGGGGTGCAAATTATAGAAATATTATGGATTTCCCAAAAATGTTTGAAGGTGCAAACGGGGAAAAAGTTAAAATAATAAAGTTGGAGCAAAATTATCGAAGCACCCAGCCTATTTTGAATTTGACTAATAAGATTATTTCTCAGGCAAAGGAAAAATATGCCAAAACACTATTTTCTGATATTAAATCAGATGTAATGCCCGCACTGATTTGTGCAAAAGATACTCAAATGGAAGCAGATTTTATTTGTCAGCGAATACTTGAACTGTTAGACGAAGATGTCGAATTATCAGATATTTGCGTCCTTGCACGTAATTCAAGAATGTCTTTTAATCTTGAAATTGAATTATCTAAACGAGGAATACCTTTTCAAAAATTTGGTGGTCCAAAGTTCATGGAAACAGCGCATATCAAAGATATTGTTGCTCATTTGAGAGTAATTTTGAACCCTGATGACGAAATTAGTTTAGGTCGAATTCTACTTTTGTTAAAAGGGGTAGGAACTCAAACAGCAAATGCAATTATTCCGATAATTAAGTCCGAGCACAAATTTGATGTCAAACTTCTTCCAAGCAATTTATTAAAGAAAAAAAGTGAAAGTTTTAAACCGTTATTTGATGTTCTTAATAAAGAACGCATTTCCCCAAAATCATTAAAGGATATAGTTGAGGATATTATCAACTATTATCGTCCGATATTAAAAGATAAATATGATGATTATACAAAACGTGAAAAAGATTTAGAACACTTTTTATACTTATCAACTCAATACAGTAAATTGTCCGATTTTTTAAGTGATTTGGCACTTGAACCGCCTGACAGAAGTGTTGAAGGAATGTATCAAAAAAATATCAAGGATGATTGTCTGACAATTTCAACCATTCATTCAGCAAAAGGATTAGAATGGGATAGTGTGTTTATAATCGGTGCAGTTGACGGCAGATTTCCATCTGCGTATTCATTTAATTCGCCTGAAGAAATGGACGAAGAATTAAGATTGATGTATGTGGCTGCAACAAGAGCCAAGAATAATTTATACATTACATATCCTGTGAATATGTATGATTATTCAATGGACATGGTTTTATCAAAACCATCAAGATTTTTAGATAATATAGATGAAGATATCCTTGAAACTTGGGATATAACAGAAGAATAGCATGTGTGCTAAACCCTTATTTACCCCTGTGATATAACGGAGGAGTAGTATGTGTTCTAAACCCTTATTTACCCCTGTGATATAACGGAGAAGTAGGGGTAAATTTATAATATACGCCTCGCAATAAACGGCACCGTGGTCTTGAATTTCTTTTTGCTCAGGACTGTTATTCGTGTGACTTTGTCAACACTCATTTCGTCCTTCGCTACCCGAGTTTCACTCGTACAGAAATTCGCGCTCACTCCCGTCGGAAGCCGTCACTTCCGACGAGTCGTGTTTACCTCTCAATAAAAAAAAGGACAGAGACAAGCTCTATCCTTTTT
>OMPX01000166.1 GCA_900313115.1 uncultured bacterium | reverse complement strand
TTTCTTTCTATGTCATGCATTCTACCTGTTAAGGTGAGCAATCTTGCTTGTGATGACGATAGTCCCATTTTCTTGCTTGTTTCCTTTTCTTTTCCCTAGGTTTTGCCATAATTGGCGATTGTAATTACATTAATATCTACGTCATTAATAGACGTAATCTTTAACGTTTACGTCGATGTTGTTACAAACCTTTACAAAGGGGTAAATGTGTTGATATAGCTGTGTTTTAAGATGTTTTATAATAGTTTTGGAATTTCTAAATTTTTCTTCTATCTTTCTCAAATTTCCCTTAATTTTGTTACAAAAATTTACAAAAAATCTTCAAAAATACAAAAATTGTTACATTTCTTAAAATAATTCTTAAACAGAAAAAGAAGGTAACAATTTTAATCTATTTTGCTACCCTCTTTTTATTTTTTTTTACTTATTTTTAGAATAATAATCTAAACAATAAGAATCTCTTGTTAAGTTTCTCTGAGAATGTCCTCAAGTTATGAACTGTTGCGGCTGTATCTTCAACAACTTGTTTGATATTTGCTTTATCTTTTGTGTTGTTTACAACTTCAAGTGTTGCTGAGATGTTACACAATGCTCTGTTTACATTATCAATAGTCTGAAGCAAGTTATTCTTTAGCTTATCATCTTTTGACATTCTATTAATAGAATTACTTATTTCTGCAACATTGTTCATTGTTGTGCTTAAATCAGCTGCAAATTTTTGAGCATCAACTGCACCGATAATTGGTGTGAGTTCCGCAGCTAAACCGTTAAGGGATTTTGCTGTTTGAAGCATAGTTGGTTTAAATTGAGGATCTCCAATTATATTATTTACGTTTTTAGACAAATCATTAAAGTTCTTTGAAACATCGTTCATCATTGTCATAAGTGAATTTAAGTCTTTTCTTGACTCATCAATTAAAAGTTCTGCTTTCCCAAGAGTTGAAGATGCTCTTGCCGTTAGAATTTTAATATTTGAAACAGTCTGTTTTAAATCAGAAACCATTGAATCATCAAGTATATCGTTTATACGTTTATTCATAACCGTAAGAGATTCTGCTGCTTGATATTGTAAATCTAAGAAGTCAGCTATTCTCATTGGTTCAAGAATCGTATAAGGCGAGCTTTGATGAGGATAAGGTATAGGAGAATCATCTAGAGGTTTAACTCTCAGTTTATATTCTCCGTTGTCCCATACAACTTCGCCTACCATAAATTCCGGCAATATCAGCCCCGGAAGATTTATTATATAGTCATATCTGTGTGCATAAGCAGTGTTTATATTTTCTTGCAAGTTTTTCGGAACAACAATTTTGCTCATTATTTGTACCCGTTTAATCAAACCAACATCATAATATTTATCATCAAGTTTCATTTGGACTTTAGTTCCTTTTTCCAAAAGATTTGAAATTGCAGGCAGATATACAGCTTTTAATTTTGGAGGTGTTATTTCCAAGAATTGTTCGCCAATCAAACCTGATTGTTGAATAGAAAGCATAGACGCTTTTGGTATCTTAACATTAGGATTTGTAATAACGAATTTCAGTTTAACATAACTTGTTTCGCCATCAACAACGGGAATAACTTCTTCAACTTGTCCGACTCTTAAACCCATCATTTGAACTGCTGAACCGGGACGAATACCGTTTACGTCCTTGAATTGTACTTCAATTCTCGCTGCTGATGATAATGCACGTCCTTTTACCCATAAAACCGTGCAAAAGAATATCACTAACGCTAATAGCGATAATATTCCTACTTTAAATGATGCTGATAATTTCATATATTATTTCCTCTTTTTCAATTAAATCTCATTTTTTGTATATATATACATTTACCTCTTTACCCCTTACCCCTTTAGCATTCTCATTGGGCCTTCAAGGCTGGCTGAAACAAATTGTTTTGTATAAGGTGTTTCCTGTTTGCATAATTCATCAGGTGTGCCGTAAAATACGCATTTCCCGCCATAGAGCATTAAAACTTTATCCGCAGTTCTTGTAATCGTTGACATTTGGTGTGTTACAACAATTGAAGCGGCATTAGTTTCTTTTTTTAATCTGACAATATAATCTTCAATCAATGTTGATGACATTGGATCAAGACCTGCTGTAGGTTCATCATAAAGTATAATTTCAGGCTCTGTTACTATTGCCCTTGCAAAACTTACACGTTTTTGCATACCGCCTGACAATTCTGATGGAAATTTTTGCTCTATTCCCATTAAACCAACAAGTCCTAATTTTTCTCTAACTATTTTCTTTATGTCAGATTCTGTGTATTTTTTTCTTAAATCTTTTCTCTCATGGAGTGCAAACGAAATATTGTCATAAACATTCAATGAGTCTATAAGTGCCGAGTATTGGAAAACCATTGCGATATCGCCTGTTGTGATTATTTCTCCGCTATCTTTCGGAATTAATCCGCTGATAAGCTTTAAAACGGTACTTTTACCTGAACCACTAAATCCAACTATAGCTAATATTTCCCCATTCTCAACTTTAAATGAGACATTGTCAATTACTTTATTTTTCCCAAATGATTTTTCTAAATTTTTAACTTCAATACTCATTTTTAACCTCTAGAAGAAGAATAATATGGAAAATACCAAGTCCCAAATTACTATTGCAACAAATGACCAAACAACGGCTTTTGTTGTAGCTTCTCCTACTCCCCTTGCTCCACCTGATGCTCTGTAACCGCAGGTGCAACTTACTAATGCTATTGTAAACCCAAAAACAATTGCTTTCAATAATGCAACATTTATATCTTTCATGTAAAGCCCACGCCATACGGAATCAAAATAAGCTTTGTATGATAGTCCTGATGCTAAATGTGCTGCTACACCTCCGCCTATAATCCCAACTAGTGATGCAACGACAAGCACGGGAGGCATCATTAAAACGCCTGATAAAACTCTTGGTGTAAACAAATATTCAATCGGATCTACTTTTAATACTTTTATCGCATCAATTTGTTCTGTTACACGCATAGTTGCAACTTCTGATGCAAGAGATGAGCCAATCATGGATATTATTGCAAAACCTGACATGATAATTCCTTCTTCTCTGACAACTAGCATGGCAACAAGCAGTCCGACAAAATTTCCTGCCCCTTGTTTAACCATCTCTCCTGCAACCTGCATTGCAACAATTATTGAGGACATTCCAACAATTGATAGCGTGATTGGGAGCGAACTGACCCCAAATCTTGCACATTGTTCAACCAAAACTTTTTTATCTACGTTTCGTTTACAAATGCTTTTTATAACCTGAACGCCAAAAATCATAATATCACCAATTGTAGAAACAAGATTTACAAAGTTGTTTCTTAATTGTTTATATATTGAATATGTGACTGTTCCCTTAAAAGTCAAAGTGTCCATATAGTGATTTTAGCAAAATTTTTTTAGTCGGGCTATTTTGTAATATTATCGTAATGTTTGAATTTGTTTAGCATAATCATTACTGTTAAATATATAGCTTCCTGCAACTAATGAATTTGCACCAAAATCTTTGCAGATTTTAGCTGTCTCCTCGTTTATTCCTCCGTCAACCTGAAGATATTGACCATCAGTTTGCAGCGGTTTAATTATCTTTAATTTTTCTGCACAGTCGTGCATAAATGTTTGACCGCCAAACCCCGGTTCAACTGTCATTACAAGAATCAAATCAGCCAAATTTATATATTGTTTTATTTCATTTGCTTTTGTCTTTGGCTTGATTGACAAGCCTGCTAAAACACCTTTTGTTTTTATTTGGTTTAAAACTTTTTCTGTATTTTCTTTTACCCCGTCTGCTTCATAGTGAACAGTTATTATATCAGCACCCGAATCCGCAAATGCATCGATATATTTTTCAGGATGTTCAATCATTAAATGTACATCAAGAGTCAAGTTTGTGACTCGTTTTATTGATTTTACGACAGGAACTCCAATTGTTATATTTGGCACAAAATGTCCGTCCATGACATCAATATGCAGCCAATCTGCACCTGCCTGTTCTACTTGTTTAATTTCTTTTTCAAGATTGGCAAAATCTGCTGAGAGTATAGATGGAGATATTATGATTTTATTGTTATACATTGTTTTCTCCTTCTATTATTCCAAGTTCTATGCAGGCTTTATATGCAGCATCTTGTTGAGCTTCTTTTTTTGACTTGCCTTTACCTATTGCAAGTGTTTCACCTTTAAAACTTACTTCAATTTCAAATGTCGGTTTATGGTTTGGACCTGTAACACTTACTGTTTTATATACTGGTAATTCAGGAGTTTCTCTTTGGGTATATTCCTGCAATACTGCTTTTGCATTGTACTTTTCAAAATGAGTGTCAATTTCATCAGACTTAGGAAGTAAAACATCATTTAAGAAGTCTGATACTTCATTAAATTTCCCATCTAAAAAATATGCACCAAACACAGCCTCCATTGTGCATGCTATGTTTGATTCTCTTGTTCTTCCGCCTGTATGTTCTTCGCCTGAGCCTAAAATCATTTGTTTATCAAGTCCAATATCTTTTGCTATATTTGACAAAACTGCATCAGATACAAGGATTGAACGTATTTTTGATAAATTTCCTTCGTCATATTCAGGATATTTTTTATATAACAAATTAGATGTTATAAGTTTTAGGACGGCATCCCCTAAAAACTCCAATCTTTCATA
>OMPX01000163.1 GCA_900313115.1 uncultured bacterium | reverse complement strand
TAATTTATATGTTGCTTCTTTTGTTTCTGCATTTGTTGCACTGACTGATGTGACTTCTGAATCTTCTCCTACCTTGATTGTTACAGGTGTCTTGCTGTCTGAGACAAGGTTTACCGAAGATACGTTAAGTCCGCTATTGTTAACATTATTATCATTTACCCCATTTACCCCATTTACCCCTTCAGCGGTAATTTTATCCGATGAACCGTTTTTTAAGTCCATATCGATTGCAACATTTGGAACAGCATTATTTTCAATCATTAATGATTTTAATGAAAGTTTTCCGATTTTATTATTTACTGTTGATAAATTAGAAGAATTTCCGAGTAATAATGATGTTCCCAGAACACCTGATTCATTTAATATATGCAGAATACCATTATTTACAATAAGGTTAACTCCTTGTAATGTTGCCGTTTCTGCTATACTTACCTGACCTGTAACAGAATACTTACCATTTCCGTCACCTGTTATATCGCCGAAGATTTTAACCCAATGATTATTATTTCCAACCAAATGAACGGTTGCATTATTCAAATAAATATCGTTAGCAACACCGTTTGCTTTATTACCTTTAAAGGTTACATCTTTGTTTTGTGCAACTACATACACCGTACTCCCTTCATCAGCATAAATAGCACCGCCTTTTTCAAGTGCACTGTTGTTAGTGAAACTTGTATCTTTTATGGTAACGGTTGTATTTTTATCGGCATAAATTGCGCCGCCAAAAGCTGATGTATTTTTATCAAATTTTGAATCAGTAACAGATAATGTTTTCCCTTCTGCCAGATAAATAGCCCCACCTGTTGAAGTTGTATCATTCACATTAGAGATAGTTTTTGTACCTGATTTTTTACCTGTTGAGATTGTTGTTGTATATTGTTTTTGAGTAATTTTATTAACGGTTGTATTAGATGTAAAAGTTGAATTTTCTATTGACAGATTGCCATAAGTAGCGATTGCACCGCCTTTTTGACCTGCTTTGTTTGATATGAATGATGAATCTGAAACAGTTGAGTTATCTGATGTATTATAAACAGCACCACCGTTTCCGCCATAACGTGTTGTAGTTGTTGTAATAGTTTTTAGTCCGTCTTCACTTGGAGTCTCGGAAACATTAGTCAGAGTCGTAACTGCGTTATTTGATTTAAAAGTGGAATTTGTAACTGTTAATTTATTCGTATTATAGACAGCACCGCCATTTCCACTCTGATTAATATCTTCATAAGTCAAAGCTGCATTGTTATTGTTAGCTTTATTGCCTGACAAGGTTGTATAACTAACTGTCAAATCGCCTGTGTTATAAACACCGCCGCCATATTTTGCCGTATTTGATGACATTGATGAATTATAATATTTATGTTTTTCTTTTTTGTTTTGGGTATATACATAATCATATCTGTCTATAGTTAAAGTTTTGTCATTAAAGATTGCACCGCCATTTTCAGTTGCAATGTTTTTAGAGAAATTACCGCCATTAAGAGAAGTTGCTATATCAGATGTATTATAAACAGCACCACCGTTAACTGCGGAATTAGAATTAAACTTTGTTTTATAATCAATGTTTAATGTTCCGATATTATAAATTGCACCACCTTTATCGGCATTATTAAAGCCGAAAGTTGTTGATGCAATATTTGTTGTACCTGTGTTATATAAAGCGCCGTTTCCTGTTGCGATATTATAACTGATATTAGAACCTGTTGAATTTAGAGTTCCTTCATTATATATGGCTGAACCGTCAACTGCTTTATTTGCGTTTAATAATTTTGATTTACCGATTTTAGTTTTATTTAAGTTTAACGTACCTTTATTATATACAGCACCGCCATAAGCAGTTGATACATTTTGAACAAAGGTTGAATTTATAAGAGTAGCTTCGCCATCAATTTCATTATATAACCCGCCGCCATTTGTTGCGGTATTTCCTGTAAAGGTTGCTTTTGATGTACCAAATGTTGCAGTATTATAAACACCACCGCCTGTTTGGGCTTTGTTATAATTTATTTTAGTAGAATTTAGACCGCCTGTAAGAGCTTGTTTTTTGTTATAACTTGCTATAATTCCGTCATTATAAATAGCACCGCCTTTATCGGATGCAGTATTATAAGCTATTGTAGAAGATTTATCGGTAAATGTGCCTGAATTATAAACAGCACCACCATTTTCCGCAGTATTTGGATACTGATTTTTCGATTTATCTGTCAAGCCAAAAGAGTTTTTAGAAGAAGAAATTATTCCTTTGTTATAAATTACACCGCCATTGTCTGCCGAATTTTGTGCAAATTTATTTGACTTCAAAGTGACTACATTATTTTTTACATATTCTTCTTCAACTACAGTATCTGCAACAAATATTGCACCACCATTTGTTGCAGTATTTCCAACTGTGGTTGTTGAGCCAAAGTTAGATTTTGAGATACTTACCTTTCCTTTATCAACATATACTGCACCACCGTTATCGGCAGAATTTGTATAGAAATTATTTTTATTAATATTTACCGCATATTTTTTATGAGGAATTGAGCTTATATAAATAGCACCGCCATTTTCAACTGCACTATTTGAAGTGAAAGTATCAGAATTAAGTTTTGAATATCCGCCAAGATAAACAGCGCCGGCATTCAAATCAGCGGTGTTATTACTAAATATTGAATTTGAAATTGTTGCACTTCCTGTATTATATAAAGCACCGCCAATATATGAATTATTTCCTCCAAGCGCACCAAAATCAACGTAATTAACAGATAAAGTTCCATTATTATAAACAGCGCCGCCGCCTTGAGTTGCAAAGTTGTTATATATTTGTGCATGTTGTTTCTTTTTACCTTTTAAATAGGCTTTGCCTGAATAATTTTGAAGAACAGAACCGTATGCATCTGTTTCGTTTTTGTAGAAATTAACATTATTAAGAGTAATCTTACCGCCGTTATTAATGAAAGCACCATTAAAACCTTTCATATCAAAGTTACTTGCAACTATTTGTTGTTTAGATGGTTTTATTTTTTCTGTTCCGTTCAGAGCAAAACCTTTAATCGATGACGGTGTTGAAATAACAGAATATGAATCACCTTTGATGGTTAACTTTTTAGACTGAACTTCACCGATATATGTAAGCGGACCATAATTATAAATTTCTTTATTTTCAGTAAGTTTATATGTTTTATTTTTTTCACTCAAAATATTGGCAATCAACGGATCATCACTGCAGTCAGGATCAGAACCAACGATAATAGAACCGTTAAGCCCTAATTTTGCATAATAATTTGTATCATCTATTGTATAGAGCAGTATACCGTCTGTTTTTTCGCCCTCATCATTTAAGAAATACATAAAGTCAGTTGTCGGACTTTTTATATCTAATATTTTTATCTGAACAGATGATACATCAGGTTTTGCATCATCAATATATTTAAAACCGTCTTTTGATAAAAGAACATAACTGTTAGCATCTCCCTGTTTTGTTCGCATACCATTTGTCCAAATTTTATCAGCAAGTCCTCTTCTCAAATCAAGGTCAACATTGAATTTTGTTGAAGAATTTATAACCATATTTGGAGCATAAATTGTAGAAATTGTATTATCACGAAGGTCAAAAGTACCGCCATTCAAAGATAATAGTTTAATAGGGCCGGTTTCTGAGCCAAGATTTGTTTTATTCAGATTGATATGTACGACACCGTTACCGTCAGCGTTATTATCATTTACATACAGATTTAACGGGGTACCTTGTTCAACGTATAAACCTGAATTTATATCTATTGATTTATCTTTGTACGCAATTAGTTTTAGATTAATATCCTGACCGTTTGCATTTGGTGCAATATAGATGTCATTTGGATCTCCCGGATACGGTTCAACTATTGCTGTTTCATCAGGTTTATCTTTTTTGTGAATATTATCGCTAAATGTTGAATTTAAATATTTTGCGATAATTGTCAAATCATTTGAAGCATAAATTGCGCCACCACGTCCGTATAATCCATATAATTCTCGTGCGGCACTATCAGTCGGCAAATTATTGTTATAAGATGTGTTTGACGACATAACTGTATCTATCAATGTAACAGTTGTATTTGGATTAGATGAATTTAAATATATAACAGAACCGTTCGGTTGTCCTCTATATGTGTATAACGGAACCGTATGATCATCTTCATCTTTTGGAACATATTGATATTCATTACGTCCGTATGTTATAGCATTTCTAAATTCTACACCATTGATAGTGAGTGTAGTTACTTCATCGGATTCAATCTCAAAACCGCTGTAATTTGCCTGATGACCGAGATAATACATATTTATTTTGGCAATTTTTCCATTTTCAGTCATGCCATCCTGAGCTTTAACTATATAATTTCCTTCATAGGTTTTACCAAGGTTTAAAGGCAGTTGATATTCTGTTTCAGCATCAGCTGTTTTTTCCGTAAGAATAAAGATTCTGTCTTTTATACTCCTAATATCCATAACAGGATCATCTAAATATCTTGCTAATTGGTTTAATTCGACGATACCGTTATAAATTGGATTCTTTTCAATCAGGATACCGCCTTCAGTTCCGTCTTGCGCACTATTTCCCGAACCTCTAATGACACTTTTTTGATATGGTTTAAGATGAACTTCCCCTATAAAATCATCATTTGTCAATATGTATTTTAAGATGCCGTCATCGTCAATTACTTTATATGTATCTACGTAAAATATAAAAGAGTCCGGATTTAACTTTATTTTAAATTCAACATTAGACGGAGCGGTAAGAATTTTTAATTCGCCTGTTTGAACACTTGATTTTAAAGTTTCAACACCGTTTATTTGATTAACATTTACAACAATTTTGTCTCCGGAAGAAGGATTAGTTATGACATCGCCGTCAGAATTTAATAATTTAACATTGTCAATAGAAATTTGATCTGCTTGAAAAGCTCCAAAATCAATATCTATAATAAAGGATGTGTCAGAATTATTGACAAATGAATATGTATTAATGTTATACGGCAAATCGACTTTATTTATATTATATTGTTGAGTTTTGTCATTAAAGATTGTAGAACCCGATAAATCTATAACACCTCCGAAAGTCTTAATTTCGGCTTCAGACAAAGTAGACGAACCTATTCGCAAAATATTTGAATTTAATGTCAATGTATTTACAACATTGTTTTCTGCTGCAAGTTGCGCATATTCCATATTAGTATAGATTGCATCATTTTTTAAAATAATATTACCACCGCCCGATATCTGAATACCGTTATCAGAATCTAAACCAAAATATGTTGTGCCGGAGACTTCAATTGTTCCGTTATTAATAATTGAGCGATACAATCTTGTATATGACTTAGTGCCGTCATCTGCAATTCCACTAGGATTATTATCCGTGCTGTGCATATATATATATCCGTCATTTCTTAATGTATTTTGTTTAGCTTTATCTGTAAAAGATATTTTCGCATTTTTCATATCTATGCGACCGCTCAAATTTGAAATTGCAACATCGTTATCTATAAAAGATACATCATTCAAAATAATATTATATCCGTTTGAAATATTTGAATCAGATTTAATTACATAAGCCGCATTATTAAGTGAAATATTATTTAATGTCAGTGTTGTATCATCTTTTACAATAAAGCCTATAAAGTTTTTAAAATCAATAGATTTACTCTCGCCGCCATTAATCGTTAAACTACCGATACCGGTTTCACCCAAATCTTCGGTTGCATTATAAATGTCGTGTTGGGTAATATTCAACTCCCTATTTGTCGGCAAGTTGCTATCAAGTTTAAATCGGTTAATTTCACCTAATTGGTCTTTTCTTGATAAAACACCTACAATAAAGGAATCAGCCGTATTATTTAACCTGAAACCAATTTCTCCGATAAAATCCGTATCGTTCAATCTATATACACCATCTGTATCAAGATAATTATCTTTTATTGTTTTATACTCAGGATTATTTAAAATTGTGAAATCAAGTATAAGTTGAATATTATTAGTTGAGGTTTCTCTATCTAATATTGTTTCAATAATATATCCGCCTTCTTTTGAAAATCTTGATTGTTCTTCAAGAAATCTTGCTGCTGTAAATAATTCTTCCCTATTTAGATTTATATCAGTTAATCTGATTATACCTGTAGAACCGCTGCCTACCCAGAAAACATCTTTATCAACTTTTACTTCATCATTGTCTACATAGGCTCTAAAATCCATGTTGTAATCAACAGTATCTATTGAGTTTAATGTTGTGAAATAATATGTTTTTCCGACACCATCTTTTGCGTTAAATATGGAATTACTAATAGTTAATTTCGTATTTTCGCCATAAAAAGTTTTTGTACCTGCCGTAAGATTAACACCCGTTATTGTTGTATTTGTTGCATTTCTAATTCCTGCAACAATTTCACCGTTATTTTCTATATCATTAAGTATTACATTTTCAGATTTGTCCTGACCTTGTAAAACTAAAGTATAACCGTTTGTATTTTCTCTTGTTATAACACCATTTTCAACGCTGCCGCCGTCTATCTCATCATCAATTTGCAGAGTTGCACCATTAGTTAAATTAAATGTTATAGTTGAAGTTCCATTAGTTGTATCAACAAAAATTGCATTTGAGCGTTTCCCATTGGCATCTTCTGTATAGTTTCCGCTAAATACCATTGGGGAAGAATTATCTGAATGATTAAAGGTCAAATCATTTGCTGTATAAATCGCACCACCATAGGCATTTCCGTTTTCGGCTTTTGCAAAATTGTTAATAAAAGAAGAATCTATGTTTGAAACCAAACCCTTATGTAAAATTCCAAGAACTTGCTCCTGTCCGTTATAAATTGCACCACCATAGGCATTTCCGTTTTCAGATATTGCACTGTTTGAATTAAAGTCTCCGACTAAATTAGTTATTATACCTGTATTATAAATAGCACCACCATATACATTATTTGCCGATTGAACTTTATTATTTGTAAAATCGGCAGAAATATTTGAAATCAATCCTGAATTTTTACCTTGAGAATAATCAGTAACATTAGCTATTGCACCGCCTTTTGTCTGAGCAGAGTTATTTGTAAAGTCACCAATAATATTTGTAATATAAGGAGTTTCAACACCTGTTGAATAGCTATATATAGCACCACCTTCAACCGCGCTGTTTTCCGTAAAATCTACATTTACGAGGTTTATAAATGAATTACCCTTAATAGCAATAGCGCCACCATTTTTTGTTGAAGTATTATTTGTCATTAATCCGTCTGAATAGATTAAAGAGGCATTTGAGTTGTTCAAATTGAATACGGCACCGTTTTCTTCTGAAATTGCATTTGTGAAAGTTAATTTATTAGTTTTTATTTCTGATCCGACTCCAAGTTCGAAACCTGCATAATTATTTCCGTAATCTATTTTAGAATATTTTTCATCAACAATTCTTCCGTTTATATTCAATATTGAACCGCTTGAAGTTTTTCCTGAAGAAGTTTTGGCTGTATAAATATTTTCATCACTGGTGAAATTAAAATTTCTGTCATAAGTTGTTTTGTATAAATTAAGGGCATTTAAACTATCTTGCAAAACAGGAGATTGAATATTATCAATAATAATCGTATCGACAAAACCTGTATCAGAGCCTGACAATGTAATATCATAATCATAAGAATAGATTGATGCATTATCAGAAATGGTATTTGTAATATCAGTATATGTATATGTTTCTTGATTATTCCCTGATATAAGTTTTAAAGATATATTTGTGGTTGGGCTATTTAGTAATCTAAAAGTACCTGCAACGGGATGTCCGTCAATAAAATTCAAATCATGAACAATTACATTTCCGTATGATAAAATCCCCGTGTTAATAACATCATTTGTTCCATTTCCGCCATCAATATCAAAATCAAAGTTTGCTGCTGTCGCCACTTTTGTATCTAATATGTTAAAATTATATGTTTTTGTTGAATTATCTAATAATGAAACATTCGAACTGCTTCTAAAATAAACATCAGACGTTTTAAATGTATCTTTGCTTATATAAACATTGACATCTTGTATTGTTACATCAGCATTTTGAATTTCATCATTCAAAAATATACTACTATTTGTATCGCCGGTTAAAGTTACATTATATCTGTAATATGTACCGGTTGAATTATCCCAAGTACCATTGATACTATCGTCAATAACCCATGACCCGCCGTTTTTAGCAGAAATAGTAAGTGTTGTTTCCGTACCTGCAGTCTGATGTGCTGAAATATCATTGTCAAATACAAAAATGGCTTGACTTGTTGTACTTATCCCTTCTTTAATGGTATTTCCGCTTATTTTGTAGTCTTCTCCATCAGCAAGCAATGTCATATTTGTTGAAGTATAAATA
Source organism: uncultured bacterium (assembly GCA_900313115.1). Classification (GTDB taxonomy): domain Bacteria; phylum Cyanobacteriota; class Vampirovibrionia; order Gastranaerophilales; family Gastranaerophilaceae; genus UBA2883. The sequence continues at coordinate 3,934 of OMPX01000163.1, read as the reverse complement.
GCGCCGCCTAAAGCATCTGAATTACCAGATGCACTATTGTCAATAAAATTACCGGATACGGTATTTATTGTGCCTGTATTGTATATAGCACCGCCTTTGACGGAATATCCCGAAACAATATTACCCTCAAAATCAGCTTTCAACTGATTTATTGTACCTGTATTGTATATAGCACCGCCATTTGCATTTCCGGAAGGTTCAATTCTATTTTTATAAAAAACAACATTATTTATATTCAATATACCACTATTATTAACTACACTGCCACTTGCCCCCATAGTTTTGGCATTCATAAATTTTACATCAGTTAAATTTAAAGTAATATTTTCTTTGACTACAAATCCGTAATAATTTGATTTATAGTTAATTGTTGCGTACTGACTTCCGTCTTCGCTGACAGCACCAATTACGGACATAACATTTGGAGCAGTTTCACCTGAATTTGCACTTGCTTCATAAACAGATGAATAAGTATCAAGGGTAAATTTTCTATCTAAAATTGACGAATCTGTGTTAATCTGATTGAGCTCATCAGACAAGGCAAAATTGCCGACTCCAATATTCGTGAGAAGTCCGACAGTCAATAAAAATGATGCCACTCTGCGAAGAGTTGTTTTAACTTTCATTTACATACTCCGAATAACAATAGTTATTCCGCTTAAAACCTCGTCAATCTTTGCTCAAAACTATACTTTAATTATACTACATGTTTTAAGGTTTTTCACTATTTTAACAACCTCTTAAAGTCTAATTTTACAAAAATTTATAATATAGAAATTATCCCAAAATTTAGTATTATTATAGATAATAAAGATAACTTATGAGTACGTAAAAATGAAAAAAATTATACTAACAAGTTTAATAATACTATTATTTTCAGGGCTCGCAAATGCGGAACAATTTGTGCTTGCCTGCAAAATAAAAATATCTTCGGTTAATATGTACACCGATAAAGTTATGAGGACATTTATGATTGACAGATATTTCATCGTAGATACCGTTCTTCAGGGTGTGTACGATGCAAATAATCTGCCGCTCGATGTTAACGAATTTACTGATTCTACTCTTGTTTTTACTAAAAAAGCAATGAGCTTTGCAGATGTTGTTGATACCAGAATTACATATAACCGTGCATCTCATAAAATTACCTTGAACGAAATCTATGCATACGCTTCAAAATTTGACCAGAGAGCAGGTTTTGTTACAAAAGGTGAAGGTACTTGTCAGGAAATTAAAATAAACAGAAAACCACTATTTTAGGAATAACATCAAGAAATGGAAAATAAAATAATTAAAATTTTAATAATTTTATTTGTAATGATATTTCACACACCGTTTGCAAATGCCGTAATACTGACTCATCCTGATAATGATTGCATGACTGTTGATGAAGACGGTATCTTCTTTTCAGGAAAAATTCATAAATATGAAAAAGTTTATATTGATGGCGTTCCGATTATCCCTGCAAAATCAGGAGCATTTAGTTATAGTGTTCCTCTAAAAATCGGAGAAAATATTTTTGCAGTACAGTCAAAAGACTGGCTCGGAAATAAAACTACTAAAAAATATGTAATCACAAGAGTTTCTAAAGAAAGAAATAAAAATACAGATACCTTTATCGAAACAGAAAAATCTTATTATAAAACAATAAGAGATAATGTTGTCTTGAGAAGCACTCCCCTTGATATGGGAATGAACCGCTTGGGTTATCTTGCAAAAGATACAAAAGTATATATTGACGGACAATTCAACGAATTTTCAAGAATATATCTTTCAGAAGATAACTACGGATGGGCAATGACCAAAGATTTAGAAAAAATTGAAGAAACAAAATATATTCCGATAACATTGGTCAGTACAGACAAAGTAAAAACCGAGAAAGAAACAACTTATATTTTTACATGCACCGACAATATGACATATAGCGCAATTGTTAATGATAACAAACTTGTATTAACAATATATAATCTTGATAATCAAAACGAAAAATATATTCAAGAATTTAAATTTGATAAATTCCCGAGATATTCAATATTAGTTCAAAACAGTATCTTATATCTTACATTTAAAAACAATCCGTTAGATAAAAATAATTATTCAAACAAAAATGTGAAAATAATTATCGACCCCGGACACGGCGGAAGAGAGCTTGGTGCAATCGGATGTCTCGGACACAAAGAAAAAACTTTAAATTTAGAAGTTGCACTAAAACTAAAAAAAATACTTGAAGAACATCAATACAACGTAAAATTAACAAGAGAAACAGATAAATATGTTTCTCTTAATGACAGAATAAAATTTGCCCAAGATAATGATGCTTTAATCTTCATCAGTATTCATCAAAACTCTGTTCCAATCTCTAAAAATCCGCTTCTGAACGAAGGAACCGTTGTTTTTTATTTCAATCCGCAATCAATGGAATTGGCTCAAACTCTGTCTAAGTCAGTATCACAAGCGTTGTTGGTGAATAATCAGGGAGCAACACAGGCAAGTTTTGCAGTAATCAGACCAACTGAATATATAGGAGTATTAGCTGAGCTTATTTATCTTGTCAATCCGAACGATGTAAGCATATATAAGCAAAAGAAATTTGCCCACACATCTGCTCTTGCTATCTACAACGGTTTATCCTCTTATCTGCATATAGAAATGAATAAATAATCAGTCTTATTCTCAATGATTATTAATAAATTGAAAATACTTTTTTATTTAATATATAATTAAAATATGCATAAATATTTTATTGAATCATATATATTAACAATCGTTGGTTTAATCTTGGCATATCTTTGGGGAGAGCACGTCCAGACAGGCAGCGGTTTTATATGTGTATTCATTGCCTTGGTATTGGGCATATTAGAAGTGAGTTTATCATTTGATAATGCCGTCGTTAATGCAACGAAATTAAAGAAAATGTCAGAAAAATGGCGTCATAGATTTATAACTTGGGGTATTGCTATTGCCGTATTTGGTATGAGATTTTTATTCCCGCTTTTAGTTGTATCTATTTTTGCCCAATTAAATATTTTAAAAGTTCTCGATGTAGCACTGCATAATTCAAAATTATATGCGTTTTATCTGCATCAAACACACGCAACTATTGTGACCTTTGGCGGAACATTCTTACTTATGTTATTCCTTGGATTTTTTCTTAATCCGAAAAAAGAAGTTGATTGGCTTAAACCTGTTGAAAAATTCTTAAAAAAAGCACCTGAATCAAAGATATTAGATACAATAGTGACTTTAGCCGTTCTTGATGTAGTTCAGATGATTCAACCGCCGCCATTACACATGAGTGTTACTATTTCAGGTATTGCAGGTATTTTGGTTTACCTTGGAATAGATACTATTTCACGAAAACTGGAGGATTTAGAACAGAAAGTTAATGATAATGCCGGTTCAAATATAAAATTAGCATCATACACAGGGTTAATAAGCTTTTTATATCTTGAACTTATTGATGCATCATTTTCTCTTGACGGAGTTTTAGGTGCATTTGCACTTAGCCACGATATTATAATTATTACGATAGGATTGGCAATTGGCGCTATATTTGTCCGTTCTTTAACAATAATGTTTGTTGAAGAAGGAACTCTCGATAAATTTGTTTATCTTGAACACGGTGCGCATTGGGCAATTGGTACTTTAGCAGTATTGATGTTTATATCAACCGTCAGACCTGTACCTGAACTTATTACGGGACTCACAGGGGTTGGATTTATTATTGGTTCTTTAATTTCGTCAATAAAATATAAAAAAAATAATTAAAATTTGATTTTAACAATCAAAAGTATAATAATAAACATTAGAATGTTACTTTTAAATCATTATAATAATTTATATGAATAGCTTTAAAAAAGAAAATAAAAAAGATTATTTAATGATAGCCTTGCTAATATTAGGCGGAATTTTTTTATTTTGTTTGGGGAATAAC
>OMPX01000162.1 GCA_900313115.1 uncultured bacterium | reverse complement strand
TTTTAATCCCTATGATAGTAAATGATACAACTCGAAGCAAGAAAAAAGAGAAAGTTGATTTTTTAGGTGTAGCATTTTTGATTTTGTGGCTGTTTTCAATGCAGGTTGTATTAGACAAAGGTCAACAATACGGTTGGTTTGATTGTACATGGATATATTGGTTGTCTGTTTTTTCTTTATCTATGATGCTTGCTTTTATAGTTTGGGAATTGGACATAAAAGAACCTATTGTAAATTTAAGAGTTTTTAAGAACTCAAATTTTGTAGTTGGTACGATTTTAGGTGTTGTGTTAAATATGATGGTTTGTGCCACAATGATTTTACTTCCTCAATTTTTTCAAAGTTTAATGCACTATACAGCTTCTGATACGGGTATCGCGCTTGCAACAAGAGTTTTCGCTGTTGTGATATTGTTTTTTATCGGAAGAATTTGTGCATTGTATGACATCAGATATGTTATCGCAACAGGATTTTTTATAATGGGAGTATCTATTGCATTATGTGTTGATTTGAATTTAACGGTAAATCCGGAGTGGATAATTTTATCAAATATTTTGTTTGGAATAGGTTCTGCTACCGCTCTTGTTCCGATTTCGGGTGTTGCCTTAGGCACATTAGAAAAACAGGATATCCCATCAGGTGCAGGGATTCACAGTTTAACAAAATGTGTAACAGGCTCTATTGCAACATCACTTGCTTCAAGTTGGATAATTAGCTTATCTCAAGTACATCAAAACTATCTTGTCAAAAACATGTGTGTAAACAATATCAATTTTGTTAATCATTTTAATGCTTTGAAGGCTGCATTTTTACACCATGGAGAAGTTATTATTGCCACGAAAAAAGCAAACGTAGTACTTTATAAACAATTATTGGTTCAATCTAAACTAATGGCAATATCTGATTTATTTGCACTCTGCGCTGTTTTGACATTTTTGATGATTCCGCTTGTTATACTTTTGAAAGTAAAAAAAACTGAATCGTAAAATGTCCGGTTATTATAAAAACACAACAATAGGACTGTGCTTTCGCTTGTTTTATATGCAATAAAAAAGAAGACCATTTTGGTCTTCTTTTATTTAATGATAATTTATTAACTTTGAGCGGCAATAGGTTTTATACTCCTGTACTTTGCCGCCTTTGCGTTGACGGCGTAACAGGCTATTGCCAGCCTTTGGGATAGTTTAAAATGGTTTATGGCATTACTTGAAGCATAATTCATTACCTCAAATACTTCTTCGGGCGAATATTTTGACTCAGCCTGATTGTGGTTATCCACCTGTTCTTTTGCATATTTTTCTACTAATAACTTGTCAATAAAATCGCGTGCTCCGACTGCCATAATCCGTTTTCCTATCCTATTCTTGTATGAAAGGGTATTACAGAAGTACAACGCAGATAGAACCTTGATACGTTTGTATTAGTCCTGACCCACATCTGAGTTCAATGACTGCGTTATCGAGGTATCTGATGAAATACTTGTTTTAATTTCCTCGTATGTTTTACCTATTTAGTTGTACCCTGTAATATTTTATCCCTTGTGTATATATAAAGTATATATCGGTTTAAAAATTGCTTAAATTTTGTAATTTTGTTAAGATTTTGTAATAAAATCGCAAAACTACGATAAATACTGAATAATTATTGCGTATAAATTTGTAAAATATTATATTTTTTCGACAATTATGTAACTATTTGTAAACAAAATGTTGCTATTTTGAAATTTATGGGTATATAAAAAGTATATCATAGAAGTCGAGCTTTATGAAATAAAAAAGATGTGTCAATGAAAGAAATGTGCTCGTTAGTCTATTTTATAAAACTGTGGATAGATGAATTTCTATTTACCCCAATTACTCGGAAACAGTTGATGGTCAACTGACACCGAAAATAAATTTGTGTACCGGATAAATGATATAAGTAACGTAGAGGGTTATTACTTATATTAAACTTAGGAGTTTTTTATTATGGCTAACAACTTACCAATTAGAATGAAGAAGACAACAAAAGCAACAAGACCATCTGATAACATTGTGTTAAAATCTTGTACTGATTCGGATTTAGCACGTTATATCAGAGATATTGCAAAATTCCCTGCGCTTTCTACAGAAGAAGAAAGAGAAGTCGCAAAGAGAATTAAAGCAGGTGATGAAGAGGCTAAGAAAACATTAATTCAAGCAAATTTAAAATTGGTTATTAGTGTTGCAAAAAAAGCAATCCACATGTCTGCATTACCTCTTATTGATTTAATTCAGGAAGGTAATTTAGGTTTGATGGTTGCTGTTGAAAAATATAACTGGAAATTAGGATATAAATTCCAGACTTATGCAACTTGGTGGATTAAACAAGCAATGTTCAAGGCTATTTCAGAACAATCACACAGTATGAAAATTCCTGTTTATATTCAGGAAACTTTGTCTAAATTTTCTAAAATCAAAGCCGAGATGGAAAAAAGATATAATTGTCAGGTTAAGAACAAAGATGTTGCTGAAAAAATGAATATTTCACCTGATAAATTAGATACATTCTTGTCAGCATATTCAAAAACAATTTCAATCGAAGGCAGTATGGAATGTCAAAATGGCAAAGAAATGAATGTTGCAGATATTTTAGAAGACACTAAAACAGATGTAATGGCAACAGTTGAAGCAGAAAACTTAAAACGTGATTTAGAAGCTGTAATTGCTACATTAAAAGAGCGTGAACAAGAAGTTGTAAGAATGCGCTACGGACTTGGAAATATATCAAAAAGAACTCTTGAAGAAATTGGAAATATCTATGGTGTAACAAAAGAATGTATTCGTCAAACAGAATTAAGAGCTCTAAAAAATATGAGAAACAGTAAATTATTAAGCTGTTATGCAGAGTAAAAGATTGCATAAGGAGGTAACAACAACCAACAGATAAAATGGGTAAAAATACCCCGCCTATGTGAGGTGTAAGAAGTAGAAGAAGCGGTGAGTAGCCGTGGGTTGGACACTTAGATTCAGAAATAGTGTCTGTATGAAAGGAAAGTTTTCGTTATAACTTTCCTTTTTGTTTTAAAATTTTAATTGATTTTTAAATAGTATGACTATATAATAAATGAACTACTGTTTATTTGAGAGGGTTAGGATGAATATATTAATATCAAACGATGATGGGATTTTATCTAATGGTATAAGGGCTTTAGTAGAGGCTTTGTCTGTTGATAATGATGTCTATGTAGTTGCGCCTGACAGAGAACGCAGTGCGGCAGGGCATTCACTTACTCTGCATACTCCTCTCAGAGTTGAAGAAGTAGATGCAAAATACGGTGCAAAAAGATGTTGGATGACAACAGGAACTCCGGGGGATTGTGTAAAAATTGCAGTAAACGCAATTTTATCGAATGATGAACTTCCTGATATGGTAATTTCCGGTATAAATCACGGTCCAAATTTAGGCGGGGATATTTTATATTCCGGAACAGTAAGTTGTGCAATGGAAGGAGCTTTGTCGAATATTCAAAGTATCGCCGTATCGTTGGCAAGTTTAAGATCAGAATACGAAGATTTTATAGTTGCTGCAGAATTTACGGCTAGTCTGGTTAATAAATTAAAAGACTATAAAATTCCTTCAAAAACAATTTTGAACATAAATGTTCCGGGACTTGAAAAAGAAGATATTGCAGGTGTTGCAGTGACGGAACTCGGCGGAAGAATGTTTACTGATAATTACGAAAAAAGGATTGACCCGAGAGGGAAAACTTACTATTGGATGGCAGGTGAACTTAAACACGAACCTCAGGATGCTAAAACTGATATAGCTGCCGTAAGAAATAACAAAATTTCTATTACACCTGTTTCTTATGATATGACAAGAGAAGATGTAATGTCTAAACTTGAGAATACAATAAACAATATCGGTGCTATACTATAAATAAAAGAAAAGAAGGATGAAAGTATGATTAAAAGTATATTATTTAGTATTGTGGGAGCTGCATTGATAACTCTTGGCGTAGGTTTTTGGGTAAATAATTGGTTTTTGCAAGGATACAATTGGTTATGGATAGCAATCCCATCTCTTTGGGTTTGTTATCAGGCATTTTCAAGAATATTCAGAATATTGGATATTGTTATCGGGATTGGTATTATTGTCTTGATTGTAGTGCTACACAAAAATGGGATAAGCTTCCCAACATTTGGGTAAAGAATGGATAGTTTATTATATTAATATAGGAAAGATGATATTATTGTATTATGGCTAGAAAACTTGTATTTATGAGAACACATATTCTTGAATGGTATGTAATAGTTGAGTTTGATAAGTTGCGACGTTCAATGAATAGAGGTGATGAATGCATATTATTTGTCGATAATACGAAAAATATTATTCCACCGGATGATAATTCTCCCACAAAAATAGTTAATTTTAATGGAATAGATATAAAATGTTTTTTATTTAATGAAGATGTGCATAAGATAAGCCATTTGCCATATTTTACCGATAATCCAGATAATAATGATTATTCTAAAGTGTTATATTACAATGGTGATTATCCTTTTTATTATATAAAAAATTATTTTCCTGATTATGATTATTACTGGTGTACAGAATATGATGTATTTTGTAACGGAAAATCTTATAAACCTTTTTTTAAACAATATGAAAAGGATAAAAGTGATTTAATAATAGCTGATTATAGACCCTCAGATATTAATCCTGAAAATTTTTATGATTCTGAATGGGTATATAAAAAAGAAGAACATTATATGAGTTTTTTCCCTTTGGTGCGTATTTCATCAAGAGCTGTTGAACATTTGTATAGAACACGAATAATGCAAGGACAGTTATTTGAAGAAATAAAAAATCCATCATATACTCGTTGGATATATTGTGAAACGTATGTGCCTACAGAGCTAACAAAAGCCGGATTTAAATGCCGATTATTAGATACAGAAAAATTAAGATATCAACCAAACTATAATTTGAATAAAGAAAGAATTTTTGAATTTCCTGATAATAAATTATATCATCCGGTTAGATAACAAATCTGTATTAAAAAGACCTCGCATTTGCAAGGTCTTTTAATATGAAATATGTATTTAAGTGTTAACTACTCATTTGATCAATTGCTAAAGGTGCACCATTATATTTTAATTGGATTTCGCCGCCGCTAATTGATACTTCAAATTCTGTCTCTGTATTAAATTGACTATTTATCTCCCAATTTTTGCCATTATAATTATTTGTATTATCCTGACTTAATTTAGAATGAGTTTGATTCCATTTATATAATACTTTTCCGTCTTTTACTTGTGAAAATTCAAAGGTATATTCGTTATGCGAACGATAATCTGTTACAGTAAAGTATTTTGGATAACCGCCTTCTGTAGTGGTATCAGGCGTTGTGTCGTCTGCTTTACCTATTTTGACAGCATCTTTAAAGTTATCACTTGTTGTATTAGCCGTGTGAACATTGCCGTTTAATCTATCTTGCCATGTTTTTCTTGCTGAATCATTTTGTTTCAAAGAAGCAACATTTTCTCTGCCATCAGAAGAAGTTGAATCTACTCTACCTGCAGCATCACCATTTATTAACTGTAGTAAGTATGCTCCCGTAGGAACGCCATCACCTGATGAAACTGTGCTTGCAGTTGATACTGTCGACGCTGTTGATGCAGTCGATGCGGTTGATGCTGTTGACGCGGTTGATGCTGTCGATGCTGTTGATGCGGTTGATGCTGTTGATGCTGTTGATGCGGTTGATGCTGTTGATGCTGTTGATGCTGTTGATGCTGTTGATGCCGGTATTCTTGGCACACCTCCAACAAAGAATCCCGGGTTATTATAGAACATTGCTGTACTATAATTTCCGTTAGCACCATATCCGCCACCAAATAACGGATTCATGATACCATTTGCACCCTGCATAAAGATGCTCGCAGCTTGTGCTCCTTGGGTATTACCTTTTTTAATGGCATTAGCAACCATTATAGAGCCTATTAAATTTGTAGCAGCACCAACCATGCCACCTGCAAAAATTCCCCAATCGAAACTTTTACTTGGTTGTTGAACGTATTCGCCACCAAAGTTGCCGGTAATATAGGTTTTAATATTTATATTAAAACCGTTATCTATGGGATTTGGTTTTCTGCTCGGATGTACTGGACCGTAGCATCCGTCTGGGCCGAAGCATCCACCTGGCATGATTGTACTCCTTTGTAATATCTCTTGTATATATAAAGTATATACTAATAATAAAATTTCCTTTTCTTCTCATGTTTGTTACATTTCTTTACATGCTAAAACATGCACCATGCCTGAATTTTGCATGTTTTGTGAACATGAGCAAAGATTATTTTTATAAATACGATAATAATTATATTAATTTATGTAAATATTTGTTTTGATTTAATCAATTATTACAGTTTATACAACTTATCATGCGTAGAAAGTGGTGTGTGTATGATAAATAATTCTATTAATTTTACATCAAGAGATATATTTTATAAAAAATCTCAGGATAAGAAACAAGTTGAAGAAACTTCAAAGAAATCGGAAGTTAAAGTAGAAGAAGATGAGGATGAATATTCCTACGAAAATATTGTTAAACGTATGGAAGCTGAAGACAGAAAAGTTAAAAGAAACTTTATATCAGGAGCATTATTAGCTGCAAGTTTAATAGCTTCGCCATTTGCGATTGGTGCGATAGAAGACAATAATAATGATTTTTATCAAGGAGTATCGCATTCTTATTCTCTTCCTGAAACAGAAAATGATAAATTTATAGTTGAAGCAGCAAATATACTTTCAAAAGGTGGGAAAGATTCTACTGTATTAGAATATGATGAATTTAAAAATTTAATAGATTATTCTCCCCTTGATTGTATGCCATATTTCTCAGCAAGAGAAGGCTCAAAAATAAATGCTACTATTGCATACAAGCCTGTTAATATGAATTCCCCTCATGCGAAAGAAGAGTTGTTAAAACAGGTAAAAAGTATTCAAAGGACTATTGATCAGTTGGCAGAAAATTATAAAAAAAATCCGCCTAAATCATATATGCAGCAGCGTTACGAATATGCCAGAGATTATATTACTGACAGAGAAATTTTAGATGGTGTTGATTTTTCCGAACTTCAGTATTATCAACATGATATTACATTTGTAAAACATGCAATTAATGCATCAAGGGAAAAAATCAGAAGAAATGATATAAATGCAGAAGAAAAGAAACAAAAAGCAATAGAAAGTGGACAAAGATTAGTTAATAGTATCGTTCAAAAATATCAAATGAAAGCATCTGTTTCGGGTAATTATGATGCAAATGATGTTTTGTCAAAAGGTGAATTAGCAAGTCTTTTAAATATGAAATCTATTGAAGGGTTACCTGCTGAGCTTCAGCAAAGAATTATTGCAAAAGCTCTTGAGGGTTATAAACCTATGGATGTAAGATATGCAACAAATGAAAGACAAGTTGAGATTACCAACAGAAAGGTAGACGAAGAAAAACAAAAAGCGCAGGAAGAACTGGATAAATGGGGAAATAAGGCACAAAAAGAATTTTATTCATTGTTACATCCAAACGAAATCAGAGTTGCACCAAGAGAAGTGAATACAATTAAAACATTGAACTAAAATGACGGGCTGTTGTGTAAACCTCCAAGGACTGAGTATCGTTCTTCCGGAGAATATTCTTTTGCAACTCGGAAGAAGTCTTTAATGTATAAGTGTTTTGTGCTTGTGCAGGTAAATCCTTTTTTTTCAAAATATTCTCGTTGAGCCTGATTGGTATTAATATAGTTTTTCATTTTAATATACAATTTGAATTTTCTTGTTCGTTTTAATATTTCACGAGTTGCAAAATTCAAAATAGTATCAAAATCGACATCATATCCGTTAGAATAATTAAAATCTACAATATATTTTTCATTATCTGCCGTTAATATTTTAAAATATGCAATAATTCTTGAAAAAGAAGGTTCTTCAACAACGTATCTGTACTCATTTGCATATTTTAATCCTGAAAATACAGGTTCACAAAATTCTTCTTCATTTCTTAATAAAGCAGGTTTAAAGTGAGTAAAAACAGAATCGTTATAGATATCTGACACTTCTTTTACGTCAGATTTTTTAAATCTTCTGTACTTTATATTACGATTTTTTTTAAATGAAATTCTGGGAGCTTCCCATATTTGTTCAGACGAACATTGTCTGAATCCGCAGTTATTTACAAAAACTTGCGCAAGCTCTGTATATATATCATCAATTAAGACATAGAATGTGTCCGCACCTTTTGCACCATATTGTGATACAACATATTCTACCAACTGTTGAGCTACTTCGTAAGAATTTTCTAAGAAAAATAATTGTGAAATGTTGATTTTATAGGGATTTCCGCTGAATGTATTAACAGTAATCAGCCCTAAAGTTCGATTTATATCTGATAGAAGATATGATTCATTTAAAAATTTATATTTTAGGGGTAAATAATAGTGAAGAACTCCTGCTATGCTGTTTGTTAACATATCAACAAACAGATTTTCATCTTCATAGTTCAAAAACGGACTTAACTCTTTTAATTTAGATTTATCAAAAAAACTTAGTCTTTTAATTACTGCCATACAAATGATTATATATTTATATTAATGAATTTTCAAGAAAGATAAACTATTAATATATTATTTTTAATTTATACAATTACCCCTTTACCCCTTTACCCATTTACCCATTTACCCCTGTGTTATAATAGAGGTATGAATTATATATTTTATTTTTTAATAGTTATTTCGATAGTATTCGGTATAATAAACGGCAGAACGCAAGAGGTTGTTAATGCAATATTAGAGGGTGCTGACGTTTCAGTAAAAATAGCGTTATCATTGATAGGAATTATGGCATTTTGGCTTGGAATAATGCGTATCGCTGAAAAATCAGGTATTGTTCAATTTATAGCAAAACTTATTAAGCCTGTAACAAAATGGTTATTTAAAGATATTCCGGAAGAAAGCCCTGCAATTGGTAATATTGCACTAAGTGTTTCTGCAAATGCATTAGGGCTGACAAACGCAGCTACTCCAATTGGTTTAAGGGTAATGAAAGAACTTCAGGAGGAAAATAAAGATAAAGAAAAAGCATCCGATGCAATGTGCATGTTTTTAGGGATGAACACAGCGGGTTTTCAGCTTATTCCCGCAACAGTAATTGCAATATTAGTTGCCGTCGGTTCAAAACATCCTACTGAAATTATAGTACCAACATTAATTGTTACATCTATTGCATTTGTTTCGGCTATTGTTTTTGCAAAAATATTTCAGCTATGTTGGAATAAAAAAAATAAGAAGGAGGTAGAAGATGATTAATCTGATATCTCTTTATGCATTACCATTTATAATACTGGTTATTCTGACTGTCGGAATAATAAAAAAAGTTCCTATATATGAAGAATTTACAGATGGTGCAAAAGATGGATTTAAGGTTGCTGTCGATATTATTCCGTATCTTGTTGCAATTATTGTATGTATTTCGATGTTTAGAGCATCAGGAGCAATGGATTTAATCGCAAAAATGTTTTCTCCGGTATTGAATATATTTAATATTCCTGTTGATTCTGTTCCGTTAATGATAACTCGTTCTTTATCAGGTTCTGCAACACTGGGGTTATTTTCGGATATAGCGCACAAATTCGGACCGGATGCGTATGTTACAAAGTTGTGTGCAGTAATTGTCGGAAGCTCTGAGACAACATTTTATGTCTTGTCCGTTTATTTTGGTTCAATTGGCATAAAAAAATTTCGTTATGCATTATTAGTGGGTTTATTGGCTGATGCAGTCGGCATTATTGGTGCTATTTTAGTTTGCTCATATTTTTTCATTTAGCTATAAATTGTAAAGTATTTTCCCGCTATATTCAAAGTTAAAAATCATGTAAAATTCAGGCATGGTGCATGTTTTGACATGTTAAGAATTGTAACAACATGTTCTAAAAAGCTAAAGTTTTAAAAAATTATGCCGATATACGTAATGTTAGGACTAGAAAAAGGAGCATAAACTAAATGGGTTTAGCGGTATCACAAGTTAGATTGTTGGCATTGACCACAAGAAAAGCCGATATCGAACTGCGTATGCAGGTAAATTCAAAACGTAAACAAATGCTCACAAGAAAATCTACTGAGCTTGCTCAACAGTATTATAATCGTTTACAAGATTCTAATATTCAATATGCAACTTCAGCAGGTTATGAAGATGTTAATTATGATTATATGATGGGTAAAACTAATGATGCAGGTAGATATACAGAAGATTTTATCAGACAAATAATGATAAACAGAGCTGATTCTTCTATTTATCCTACAAAAATAGAAAATAAAATGATATTAACAGACCAATATGGTCAAGTTGTTTGTAACAATCAAATGGCAGAAATTGTTAAAAAAGTTGATTTATCATATCCGGCAAATGTATATACAACAAACGATAAAACTGCGTTTGGTATTGTAGAATTTATCAAACAGAATAAAAATAATGGTTTATCTAATCTTTATCAAATGATTTCCAACCCTGACGGAACGATTAATGATGGCCAGCTTGAAAATTTATTACAAATTATAAAATTGATGGTACAAAATGAAGGTAATTTTGTCGGCGGCACGGTTTATTGTTCTGATTTAAGCTCAGGTATGTTCTACCGCACATTAGAAGGTATGAAAAATCAAAATAAAGACGACATTGTCCAATTACAAAAAGGATATTCTTATACCGTTTTAGGGGCAGGTAATGGGACAGATTATCATTCAGGTTTGTCTACAAATAATGTATATGTTGGCGGAGTTGGCGTCGGTGCATTTTTAAATAATGATTTTTCAGAAGGAAATCTTAAGTATTTAGCAAATATTGTATCATATTTTGCTCCAATATTGTCAGCTGCCATAACTAACGGTACAACAGCGAAAGTCGTTGCATTAAATCCGGCAGCAGGTAACCCTTTAACAGTTACTGTTGATCCTTCAGGCGGAACTTATACTCCGGGACAACTTATTATTTATCAAGATGGTAATGAGATTAAAGGCTATTATAAAGCTGACTCTGCTGGTCAAGCGCAAAAAATAGAATCAACGAGAGATCCTGTTGGTCAGCACAAAATTGATATTGAGTATGATAGTGCTTATACTGATGAACCTGAACTTTGTTCTGATGGAGCAGGGGGACAAGTGTTGAAAAAAAGTACACCACCAACTGCAACTGACTTAAAAAAATATCTTCCTAACTTAGGTGATTGGTTAGTTTGGACTGATGCAGCAGGTACAAAGACATATTATCAAACTACTTCAATCAACAGTGATGGCACTCCTTATATTGAAAAATATAGTGGTGATGATTCAGCTGCAAAATTTTATGAAGATTTTATTTTTAAAACAGACGAAAATGCTGAGTATTATACCGCAACAAATACTAATGAATTACAGGCAGGTTTTAAATCAGGTGTATACCAATTATGTATGGTAGATAATGTTGCAAAAGGTATTTATCACAAGAACACAACTTTGAAATACTTCACTCATATGAACTATGTCGTAGATAAAGCAGATTCTTCAAAACGTGAAGAAATTACAGCTTGGTTTAACGCAGAAAATGCTGCAATTTCCGAACAAGAAACATACTGGGATACAGAAATCCAAAATTTATCAACTGAATTGACTTCTGTTACAGCAGAAATCGAATCCGTAAAAAAATTAAAATCTGACTCAATTAAAAATGTGTTTAATTGGGGCGGCAACTAATAATTAAAAAATAAATTCCTTAATTCCTATTCCTAATTCTAACATTAGCCAAAATCCTAACGATTGAGGCTTTTTTATTTTTTAAAATTTAAGATAACTATATATAATGTTACCCTAACTTGTTTCAGGGTCTCATAAAAAGGCACTACTGTTCATGATAATTTAAAGTTATTTCACAAAAGTTAAAATTCAACAAGTGAGGTGCTATCTAAAGATACACAATATTATGTTTATAAAAAATGTGTATACATAATAAATATTAGGGGTAAATATCTAAACGAAATAAATTTGTCCAAATAAAAATAAAAAAACACGCGTGTTTAACGATAGTTA
>OMPX01000160.1 GCA_900313115.1 uncultured bacterium | reverse complement strand
GTCAAAGAAATGGTACAAACAACCTGCTTAACAGAACGATTATATTTTTAGTTATGTTCATTTCTTTCTTTTTCTTGCGACGGAAAAAGAGTGAGTGAGCAGAGTGCGAAGGTCTAAAACGACAAGTTTTAGACCGCAGACACGTTTAATGCGAACGAAACGACAAGAAAGAAACGAACCATGCAGAAATAAGCCTCGCGAACTCTTCCCTCTCACAAAACGATACTTAATTGTTTTGTTTTGCAGAGTGCTCAAACACACTCGGCGACTATAACTATCGTTAAACACGCGTTTTATTTTGTACCTTTTATATTAATTTATATCGTTTCTATATTTATCTCTAATATTTTTTATGTATCAAAATGTATCGCAAAATGCATATTTATCATTTTTTATATAAAAAACTCAATCTCTAAAACTCAATAATAACTTAATTTTTACATCTTTGTTAAGAAATGTAACACATTATGCAACAAAAAGGCAATTTTTGAAAACAAAAAAACTTTATTATAGTACGAGGATACTACAAGAAACACGGAGATATAAAAAATGGGATTATTGCTTATGTCATATGAATATCAAAGAGCAACCCGCGAAGTATCTGTGCACCAGGCAGCAAAGGTAAGATTCAACAACCAAGCTGAACGTTGCACAAAACGTGTATCACGTATGGAATCAGTTTTTGACAAGGCTAAGTCAAGAATTGAAACCAATTACAGACAGTTGAGCAGTCAGGCTTCAAATAATGTTCAACAAGCTATGATGTCTCAAGATTTATCATCATTTGCAGCACTTATTTCAACAATTGTTATTGGCGGCATTCCTTTAACAGCATTAGTTCAAGTACCTAGTTCTGTACCAAGCGGTCAAAATATTACAAATGTTTTAGCAACACTTGGTTCTCAAGCTAGAACAGCAATTGATCAATTGATCAACATGGCAAAAGAAGCTGAAACAACTGCAATTGAAGATCAAGAAGAAAACATGTTAGAACCTATCAGAGAAAAAGGCAGCGATTTAGAAGCAAAAGCAGGCTTAGAAGATACATTGATTACAATGTGGCAAACTCGTCAGGAAGCTGCAAAGAGCCACCTCGGCGAAGGTATCAAGAACACAATGGGTTCATACGGATTATCATAATACTGATAATATATATAGAAGAAACCGACCACCACCGTGGTCGGTTTCTTTTTTGTTATGTAATTATTTTATTTTTCAGGGAGTAATACTGATATTGTAGCATTATTAATGTTCAAAAATTGAATAGCAGCCTCTTTAATATCAGAAACGCTTATTTTATCAACAATGTCTAAATAATCCGTAACTAATGATAAGTCATTACATACAGTCATATAATAACCTATATTTTCGCCAATTTCAGATACTGTTTCTGCATTTGATGCAAATCTTGATTTTATTTTCTTCTTTGCTTTTAATAATTCATCCTCAGAAACATCATTTTTAAGTTGTTCTATTTGTTCTTTTACCAAAGCAATTGCCTGTTCTTTCTTATCAGGCAGGAAATTACCTTGAATAAAGAAATTACTGCCATCACGGAAGATATAATGATCAGAATCAATCATATTAAATATTTGTTCAGTTTGCTTTTCAATAAGGTTTTTATATAACCTTGAGCTTGCACCTTCACCTAATATAATAGAAATCATATCTAACAATATACAGCTTTTAATGTCATGAGCAGGTTTTCCTAAGTATCCAAACATCAAAAATGCGGAATTTATACAAGCCGTATTTTCAATGTATGTTGTTTTTTGTGTCGGAACGTCAATTTTATACTCTTTTGTTTCACATTTACCCCTGCCGGAAAAATCAAATAATTTTTCAATTTTTTCCAGAATTTCTTCATGGTTAAAATCACCAACTACAATCGTAGTCATATTATTTGGAGAATAGAAGGTTTTATAATAATTCATAATTTCTTCTTGAGTAACTTGAGAAATTATTTGTGGAGTGCCAATAACATCACGTTTGTACGGATGTGAAGTATACATTGCCCTGTTACAAGCATTATACACCTTTGTCCAAGGCTGATCCTCTCTCATTCTAATCTCTTCAATTACAACATGACGTTCACGCTTTGTACCAATATTTTTATCGTTTAAATCAAACGGATCCCCAACTTCATTATGCGGAATAATAGGATCAATCATCATATCGGCATGCAGTTCAAGCGCTAAATTAAAATTCTCATTGTTTTCGCCTTTAGGCAATGTTACATAATAGAAGGTATAATCTTTCCAAGTTGCAGCATTAACAATCCCACCTCTTGATTCTAGCAAAACATCAAATTCTCCTGCGGGATGTTTATGTGTACCTTTAAACATTAAATGTTCAAGGAAATGTGAGATTCCGTTATTCTTTTCATTTTCATTAATAGAACCTGTTCTTACCCATGTACTTATATTTACAAGCCCACCTTCTTTATGTGCCAAAACTATTTTATGTCCGTTATCTCTTTCATAAATTTCTACTTCTTTAGATAAAAACGGATATTTAACGGTTGTTTTATTCATGTCTAATCTCCTATGAGAATATTATATAATGGATGTAATATAAATGTAAACAAAAAAACGGACAAATTGCCCGTTTTTTGTTTATAAATAATTTATTTTATTATTTACATAGTGCAAGCAACACACCTGCTGCTACTGCAGAACCGATTACACCTGCAACATTTGGACCCATAGCGTGCATAAGCAGGAAGTTTTGAGGATTTTCCTCTAAACCAACCTTGTTAGATACACGTGCTGCCATAGGTACTGCTGATACGCCTGCTGAACCGATAAGCGGATTGATTTTTTCTTTTGAAAATACATTCATCAATTTTGCCATCAGTACACCGCCTGCGGTTGCAAGTGAGAATGCAATTATACCTAATACCAATATCTTTAAAGTTTCTAAGGTCAAGAAATGGTCAGCAGATAATTTTGAACCAACAGCCAAGCCTAAGAAAATTGTAATAATATTAATTAAAGCATTTTGCATTGTGTCTGATAATCTGTCAACAACACCACATTCTTTACATAAGTTACCGAAAGTAAGCATACCTACTAACGGACAAGCATCAGGAAGAAGGATTGCACAAAGTAGTAATACAACAAGAGGGAAAACAATCTTTTCACGTTTTGTAACTTCTCTTAATTGTGTCATTTGAATTTTACGTTCTTCCTTAGTTGTTAATGCTTTCATTATAGGAGGCTGAATAACAGGAACTAATGCCATATAAGAATACGCCGCAACTGCAATTGCAGGTAATAAATGTTCTGCTAATCTTGATGTAACAAAGATTGAAGTAGGACCGTCAGCACCGCCAATGATACCGATTGCACCTGCTTCAGGCAAGCTAAATCCAAGGCACAATGCTAAAAGTAATGCACCAAAGATACCGAACTGTGCTGCACCGCCTAAAAGTGCTGTTTTAGGGTTTGCAATCAACGGACCGAAGTCAGTCATTGCACCTACACCCATGAATATAATCAATGGGAAAATACCTATTGCAGGGTCAATACCTACTTTATATACAAATGCTTGGAAACTATGGTCGCAAGGGAAGTTTGCTATCAAACCGCCAAATGCGATAGGAACAAGCAACAATGGTTCAAACTGTTTCTTAATACCTAACCATAACAAGAACAAACATATAACTATCATAATCGGCATACCATAAGCGTGTAAAAACCCTTCTACTGCGCTCATATTTGGATCAGGTTGTTGAATAAAGTTCATTATACCTGTCGAATGCCAGAGAGAATTTAAACCGCTTTGAATATCAATACTCATAATCTAAATCCCCCTTTATTAACCTAAAACTACCAAAGCTTGACCGTTAACAACTTTTTCACCTTGTGATACAAGAACTGATTGAACTGTGCCTGCTTTTGGTGATTTAACTTCAATTTCCATTTTCATTGCTTCAAGAACAAGAAGAACATCACCTTCGGCAACTTCAGTTCCTTCAGGAGCTTCAATTCTCAAAACATTGCCGGGAACACCAGCTTTAACTTCTTCACCATCACCTGATGATGCTGAAGCTGAAGAACTTTCAATACCTTCTTTTACATTGATATCGTAAGTTTTACCGTTAACAGTTGCTTTATCACCATCAAGTTTAACAGCATAGTTTTTGCCGTTAACTTTAACTGTGTATTCATTTCCGCCCGAAGCGACTGTCTCAGACTTAGCACTTTCATTTACCCCCTTACGAACACCGATAACACCGTTACCTTGTAAGAACATGATACCTTTATCTTTACAAGCGGCAGAAATGAAGATATTTTCATCATTAACTTCAAGATTAGCATCAAGCAATCTCTTAGTTGCAGCTTCAATACCTTTTGAAGGGTCTTTGTCGTTCAAATCAACAACTAATTCTGTTGTAGGTTCAAGACCAAGCTGGTCATGTGCGATTTTAACGATTTCAGCATCAGGTTCACAAGGTGTTTTACCAAAGTAACCAAGAACCATTTTTCCGTAACCTTCAGCAATTTTATTCCAATTACCAAACATAACATTATTAAATGCTTGTTGGAAATAGAATTGAGAAACAGGAGTAACAGATGTAGCGAAACCACCCTTTTCAACAACTTCTTTCATAGCTGCAACAACTTCAGGGAATCTGTTCATAACGCCGTTATCTCTCATCATTTGTGTATTAGCTGTCAATGCTCCACCAGGAAGCGGTGATGATATAATCAT
>OMPX01000159.1 GCA_900313115.1 uncultured bacterium | reverse complement strand
ATGAAAAGAAAAAGCCCTCAGAAACGCTTACAGAGCGTTTCCGAGAGCTTGCGGTATTTGTTCCAATAGGGTTTGTGCCTGTTGTGGTATGCTCCACAATGACTAATCGGACTTGTGTGGAACGGAAAACAGGTGTGCCAGTAGGCTATAATCCTTTGAAAAAGTTGTGATTTGTAATCATCATATTTTCAATGTTTAAATCATCAGAGTGAACCCGATGATTTTTTCTTTTTATATTTCACAACCATTGTATTGTTACTCATAATCCGTTGATTTATTTACATAGATTTGTTATAATTTAACTGGGGTGTTTTATGGTGATAAAGGAAGAATTAGGCACTCGAATCAAAAAATTAAGAAATCAAATTGGATTGAGCCAAGAAAAATTTGCACTGAAAATCGGAATGGATAGAACGTATCTTGCTTCTGTTGAAGCAGGCAAAAGAAACATAGCCATAGAAAACATTAAAAAGATTGCGGATGGGTTTGAAATATCACTTGAAGAACTATTTAAAGGTATGTAAATAGTTTGTTTTAAATCAACAATTTGGCATATAGAAAGGTTGAGAAAAATATGTCTTTTATTGAAGAACAGTTGCTTAAATTTAAGAATATGATTGAAAGTTCTATTATTGAGGGCGGCTCAAAAGGAAAAGAATCAATGATACGATCTTCTGCGCTCATCAATCTTATTCATGATGCAGTAAAGTTTGAACTTATACAGAATGGAGTTAATGCAGATAATATCTTCCCTCCTTTTAATCAATCTAAACCTGAATTAAAAATTGCTGGTTTTTTAAAGCAAAAAGATCAAGATGTTTGTGTTGTTCCGTCTGGCATTTCCAGAAAGCAAACTCAGATAAATTGGGGACCATTAAGGTTTGAAAATAAAGTTGATCCATTTGGTTTTGATTATTCTACAAATACACTTGTTATCAACGTTAGAAGTCAGATGAGTAGTCTTGCCAAAAACAGCGATACATTATTTGAAAGAACATTTGCTGAAGCGGAAAATTTACATCGAAGATACCATGATATTGTTTTAGGTGAAGTGTATTTAATTCCTGTTTATGAATACAATGACAATTTAGTAAAAAGCAATCAGGTTGGATTTAAGAATAGACACGTTAACATTGAAAAATATATAAGTTTTTTCAACTCTATCAACAATCGACAAGTTGGTGGGGAGACATATGCTTATGAACGTTGTGCATTACTTATCGTTGATTTTTCTTGTGATGTTCCATACTTATTTAACAACAGCTATGAATTGAAATCAGCAGGATTGATTTCTAATTCCTTTGATATTGAATATGGCACTCTCAATTTCAGAGATTTTGCTCGTGATATTCTTTCAATTTACGAAGAAAGATTTGATATTTTAAATTTGAAACAATAATTTATTATCTAAAGAGGGACAGTTTTCACAACTTTCCCTCTTTTCTTTTGTTTATTCAAGACCATATAAAGACCACAGATATTCATCAAGAGCAGGCTTAGGAGCAGAGCGTATATAATCAAGTTCTTTTGAAGAAAAACACGGCAAAGTAAATTTTTCAATGTACTTCTTTTGATAACAATAATATCCGCCTTCAATAGAGTAACTTGTATTTGCAACATAATATTCCATGATTTTAGAGTTTAGTAGTTTTTGAAGAACATCTAATTCATAGAAATCATTTTCAAAAACTGCATACCCATTGCAGAATAACGCATCTTCATTCTCTACATATGTAAATCTTGGGGTGCTGGCAAATGTTGGGAACAACAGTTTTTTGCCATACTTATTTAGACCTTGCGTCCTTCCATATGCAAACCAACCTTGAGCAGCCCCTTTTCCCTTGTCACGAGCATCGAGTTCAGTTCTTTGACTAAGTAAGACTTTATATGTTTGAGGATATTTTTCTGACAGCTCATCTTCTGAAATTAATGTATATCCATTTGAAGTTTTGATGTACGGAAAAATAATATAACGTTTTGCATCATCAATTGTTGCTGCTGTTTTTAGCTCCGGTACTTTATATATTGGCTTTACAAGGTCGTTTTCAATATAAACCTTGCTATTATCTACCGTCTTATAAAATCCGTTTTTATCACAATTAACAAGATACACGCCATCTCTTAATGTGGCTATACCGGTACGAATAAAGGATTTGATCGGCATTCCATTTGATTCGATTTTTTCTAAATTACTTTGAGTAACACTATCAACTAATTTCCAACCATTTTTGTCCAATTTATCAATCGGCATAGAACTGTAATGAATTGAATTTAGAGATGATTCTATGCTATCCGTTTTGTCCATAACATAATATCTAAAAGATTTTTGCGGATTATTTGTTAATAGCAGTATACAATTATACGTTCTTATCGGCTTGAAGACCATATTGTCAGCAAAATCAATGACCGTATCAAGACATTCATTTGTTTGTAATAATTGCCTTAAATCTAAAGCTGATTTAATGGTTAGAAAATTATTAGGAACAATAAAGCCAAGAGCACCTTTTGAGTTTAAGTGAGCAAGAGAATGTTCAATGAAAGCATAGAAAATATTAAAAACGCCGTTTTTTGTTGTTGAAAAATTCCTTTTTAAAAATAAAACTGTGTCCTTATTCATATCATGAGGATTTACATAAGGAGGATTACCAATAACAAAATCAAAAGAAGTAGTTTTGAACTCTGTACACCAATCAATCTTAAGACTATCATGACACAGTATATTAGTATGCAACTTACTATAATCACCATTGTTTTGGGCACTGAGAAGTTTCAAAACCAAAATACAACGTCGAGCATTATCCGAATCAATATCTATCCCATATATATTGTTTTGAATAATATCATCAACTGATACATTAAATCTGTAAGATAAATATTCTATCGCCGAAACCAAAAATATCCCACAACCGCACCCTGGATCAATAATAGATAAAGAAGTCTCATATTTGCTAACATTCCTGAAAGTTTCTTTGGC
Organism: uncultured bacterium; assembly: GCA_900313115.1. GTDB lineage: Bacteria > Cyanobacteriota > Vampirovibrionia > Gastranaerophilales > Gastranaerophilaceae > UBA2883. The sequence goes on along the minus strand of OMPX01000159.1, from coordinate 953 downwards.
TATAAAGTCCGCAATGTATTTAGGAGTAAAAACAATACCATTCTCATCTTTTTTATCATTTTCATTTAACGCTTCAAAGATTTCTATTATGTTTTCTAAGTCACACGGAAGATCATTGTTATATAATATGTTAATTATTTCCTGATTGGCATCATTGTGGTATACGCTGTCAATTATACCATAATGTACTAAGCAGTAGTCCATTATACTTACTTCTATTTCGGACGATGAATAATTTGATAGTTTTTCTCTTAATAAGCGAAAAAGAGACTGTCTATCTTTTTTTGAATTTTCCATATATTCTCCTCATTATTTCACGTGTGAAATCACATCAGCTACATCACAGTTAAAATATGTGCAGATCTTATCAACAATATCCAATGATATAGTTTCGCCTCTACTCATTTTATCAATTGTAGACTTAGAAATGCTTACAGATTCCATTAACTGTTTTTTTGTCATATCTTTATCAATCAACAATTTCCATAATGGTTTATATGAAAAAGCCATTAAAAAACCTCCATATATAAAAATGCATTTTTATTATAGCACAAAAGTATTGAGATGTCAATACTTTTGTGCTTTTCTTTTTTATAAAATAGAAAAAAGTTAATGTTACATTATATCATTCATTAAAGCAATGCCATCCTTGAAACCGACCTTGTAAGCCACCCTCATCTCAGCGGCGGCAGTATCGCTCACGCAGTCGAGTATCTTGTGGAATACATTGATCTGCTCCTCGCTCAGAGAATCCTCGAACGGTATGCAGAGCTTGTTAAACTCGTCCGAGAACTCGGCAGCGTGAATATCGCCCACACGGAGGTTGTAAATCATATCAATCATTGTAAGCACCCTTTCGGTAATATTTTAGCTTGCTGTACCTGTCTTACAATGTTTGTCTGAAAACTTCTTTATGCCTACTGTCGTAAGAGCCAGGGCATGAAGCAGCTTAT
>OMPX01000104.1 GCA_900313115.1 uncultured bacterium | reverse complement strand
CAGCCGTCAGGCTGTAAAGAAATTTTCAATTTTCAATTATCCATTTTCCATTTGTTTATCGAGCTGCGCTCGATAAACTATAATTTATCTTCATTTTAAATTATTTATAATACTATCTTTATATCCGTTAATATCTGATACGGCAATGCGTTTGGGGATATAATCGGTATGCAATGTTTCTGCAATTTGTTTAATATTGTAGCAGCCTGAACAAATTATTATTTTTGTATTGAAATATTTTGAAAAAGTTCCAACTTGCTCAATAAACCATTCTCCTGCATATTTCGGCTCAAAATCTTCTTCCATTTGAAGATCCGAAATGATTAAATCATAAGGGCTGTCATGGTTTTGCATAACAAAATCATAACCACTTCTTCCTGAATCTGCAATATCAATTTTGTAATCTGTTGTCCCTGTTTCTATAAAGACTTCTTCAAGATTATTCTTGTGAAAAACTCTCCACGCAGGACTATCATCAACAACTAAAATTTTTTTCATTATTGTTTTACGTATTTCTTAACTTTTAATGTCTTATTTTCTATTTCTAACTCAACTTCATCATTCTCAGGATCAATATCTAAGAGTTCTATAATGGCTTTTTGTAGTAATAATACCCACGCATTACCGCTTTTAATAAGTTTCTTTTTCATATTATTTCCTTTACAATGTATATTCATATACTTTACAATATCTAATATTATGTGTATACTATCCATAAGATAGTTATTAGATAGTAGGTTAATATGAAAAAAGAAAAATCAGAATTATTAACAAAAATAGCATTTAATCTAAAAAGGATACGGGTAGATAAAAATTTAACGATTGGTGAATTATCAGAAAAATCGGGAATAAATAAAAGTTATTTAAAAAAGATTGAAGAAAATAATGCGCCAAGATTATCTATATCAAAGGTTATAAAAATAGCATCAGCATTAGATGTTAATTTAAGAGAATTATTTACGTAAATGGCTTGCGCCTTTGAGGTAAACAAATTGAGGTTCAAAACTTTCTTCGCAATTCAATACTATAAGTATTCTCAGGCACATTTTAAGAGAATTTGGCACATCAAGTTCGTGATAGCACATCATAGCGACTTTGTCCCAACCGAAATCAAGTCTTGCAAATTTTGCGGGGAACACGGCATTGAGGTCATCTGTCAGAGTAAAGATTGCGTGAGAAATTTTAGATTTATCTATATTATTTTTTTCAACAAGCTCTTTTAGAAGTTCTAAAGTTGCTTCTTTAATACTTTCTTCTGTGTTTTTTTCTACTGTTATTGCGCCTCTTATACCTTTTGTAACCATTGATTTTCCTTTATTTTTTATTTACCCCTTTACGCTCTAAGGCCATTTGCCCAATCACGTGCAAACATTTCGCCTTTGCCTTCGGGTTTTACTTTTATAAGTCGGATAAGTCCGTCCCCTGTTTGTATAATAACACCGTTTTTATCTGTTTTGATTATTTCACCAATATTGCCTGAGATTGTATCATTTTCTACTTTTGTAGTCAGAACTTTTATAATTTTTTCGTTATGAACAAAGTAGGCACTCGGTGAGTGATAAACACCTCTTACGAGATTGTGAATATCTTTTGCGGATTTATTCCAGTCTATAAGTGTTTCTTCTTTTTTCAGTTTGTCAGCCATACAGACTCCGTCTTTACATTGAGGACAAGGTTGAATAGTTTTTTCATAGAGTCCTATGAGAGTTTTTTCGAGTAGTTCCGGTGAATCTTCTGAAATTTTCAGCCATAAATCTTCGCAGGTCATATCGTCAGGGATAGCGATTTTAGACTGCATGCATATATCACCGCAATCAAGTCCGAGTTCGGTAATCATGGTACAGATACCTGTTTCTGTGTCGCCGTTTATGATACATCTTTGGATAGGGTTTGCCCCTCGGTATTTAGGCAATAGTGATGCGTGAAGATTTATTGTTTCATATTTTGGAATGTCCAAAACTTCTTGAGAAAGTATTTGACCGAAGGCAAACGTAACGAAAAAATCAGGTTCATATTTTTTGAGTGCTTCGATTATATCAGGTTCTTTTCTTATTGATTTAGGCTGATATAGCGGTAAATTTTTTTCAAGAGCATATACTTTTATTGGTGATGGTTTAAGGTGTTTTCCTCTGCCTGCAGGTTTGTCAGGCTGGGTAACAACAGCGACAACATCAATTTTTTCTGAATTATACAGATAATCCAGAGATTTTACTCCGATATCGGGTGTACCAAAAAATATTACTTTAAGCTTTGTCACTTTTTCTGAGTTCCTTTTCTAATTCAGGTTCATCAAGCAGGTTTTCCACTTCAACAGGTGGAAGATTGTGTTCTGCAAGCACTTTGTCTGCTTCGAATCTGTTAGTTGTATGGTCAATAAAAAGTATCCCGTCCAAGTGATCGTTTTCGTGTTGGATGCAACGTGCAAGGAGAGTTCCGTCTTTTGCTTCCATTACGAAAGGTTTGCCGTTTCTGTCGAGTGCTTTAACCATTACATTTTTATATCTTCTAACTTCGGTGTATGCTTCAGGGAAGCTCAGGCAACCTTCCTGAGAAAGGGTTGCACCTTCTTTTTTTATTATTTTAGGGTTAATAAAAACCATAGGTTTAAGCGGTTCGTCATTTGAAGAACAGTCTATAACAAAGACTCTCAGATTAACACCGATTTGTGGTGCTGCAAGCCCTACTCCGTTGTTCATATACATAGTATCAAACATGTCCTGAATGAGGGTTTTTATTTTACTTGATACTTTATGCACTTCTTTTGACGGTTCTCTCAGGGACGGAGTTCCATAGGTTAAAATCTTTTTTACAGCCATAGTATAACTCACACTTTCTCATTAACTTCTTACTAATTATATTAAACTATAATTTAAAGTGAAATTCAAGATTATGCCTGAATTATGCTTATCTTAGGAGTGATATTAAGTTTTGTAACAAATTTATGGTTCTCTGAAATCGTGCTATGCGAGAGGACTTTATATATTTGTAAGATGTAAAGAGCAAACGATAATTCAATTATGAATATCTAAAGAAATTACCGTTTAAATAAAGAGAGAAAAACCCTTTCCTAAATGAAAATTTTATCCTCAGAAATGAGGATTTTTTTTGCGGATTTTGCGTAGAGTGATGGCGAATGAAATGAGCCAAACTCGAAATAGCACGTAGCAATGTGAACGAAAATTTTGCGTAAGCAAAATATAGTGAACATCTGCGAAGTGTAAAGCAATAATCCAAGAATAGATTTGATGAGCAGAGGAATGAGCAACGAAGTTGCGAAAGGTGAAGTACGACTCATCGAAAGTGTTGACTTTCGATGGGAGTACGAACGGTTCCGTTTAGTGCGAGGGGCGTATTTGATGAGCGCAAGAATGAGCCAAACTCGAAGTAGCACGGAGCAATGTGAACGAAAATTTTGCGTAAGCAAAATATAGTGAACATCTGCGAAGTGTAAAGCAATAAT
>OMPX01000047.1 GCA_900313115.1 uncultured bacterium | reverse complement strand
AGTGATCCTATTCCTTTTAAAAAAGCTCTTGATTTAGGGTATAAGAAGATAATAGTTGTTCTAACAAGACCTGAGGGCTATACAAAAACAAAGCCAATATTGCCGTTTGGTTTGGTGTATAAAAAATATCCTGAATTTATTGAAACAGCAAAAACTGTTTATAAAAAATATAATGAAACTTTAGATTTGATTAAAGAATACGAAAATGATGGGAAAATAATAGTTTTAAGACCGAGTGAAAAAATAAAAATGAAACGGGTGGAAAAAGATTTAAAAAAATTACAGGCAATTTATGACGTAGGAATCAATGACTGTCTTAAAAATCTTGATAAAATAAAAGATTATATTGCACTAAATATCTAAAATAAAGAACGTGCGATTATTTATCAACCGCTAAAGGTGTGCCTTTTTCCCCGATATAAAATACGATAAGCTGAACAGGTTCTTTTCCTGTATTTTTACCATAGTGATATTTACCAACTATTTCCGGTAAACACTCACCCTCTTTTACGGTTATTTGTTCATTTTTATCCGTGTATACAGTTAAAGTCCCTTTTTTTACATAAGCAATGTTTACTAAATCGTGTTTATGCATTTTTAACGATTCGTTTACACCTATGTCTATTTTTAACACGGTTACTTCAGGTTTTTTAATTTTTAGTTTTTGATACTCAACATTATCCCATGTGGAAGTGGTTTTTAATAAAACTTCTTTTTGCGCTGCATACGCAATATTTGTAATAAATAAAACCGCTGCTAATGTTATAATAATTGTTCTTGCGTTCATAATGACATCCTTTTTACTAATTATTTTAATCTAAACTTACTTTACAGATATAAATTTTACTAATATATATTTTTTACCTTTTTTTATAATATTTAATTTATATTTTTTTGAAAGTTTTTTATAATCTTTCTTTTTAATTATCGCTGTTGAATTTAAATTAAATATTTTATTCGAACTATCAAATAACACATTATCCATTTTAACATAATGTACGTTTTCGCCATAATACAGAACTGAGTATTTGCGCCCGTTGTTAACAACATATATATCATGTTTTAATTCTTTTTCCTGCCTTGCAAATTCTATTAAATCATTCTGCCCAAAAGAATAATCGATATTATAAAACGGTTTCGAACAGAATGCCGAAAATAATGAAATAAAAGCTACATAAGTTGCAAAAACGCAAACGTGTTTTTTCTTAATAGTGAAAAACAAAATTGAAACAGCTGTCAAAAATAAAAGAGTTATAACTAACCATTTTGCACAATAAATAGCAGAGTATATTTCTTCAGGCAAGAAATACCCGATAAATAACGCCGCAATTGAAACTATCAGGAATAATCCACCTAAAATATATGATGCAATATTTATAGATTTTTCAAATTTATTTTCGCAAATATAACCTACTGCGATATAACCAAATATATAAGCTAAAAACATATATGCTGGCAATATATACGTAATCAACTTAGTAGTTGAAGATGTAAAAAACAAAAACGTAAATCCAAATGCAATTATATTAAACCACAAAAATTTTTGTTCATTTGTCAAATCAGAAAAATCTAATTTTTCCCAATTTGTCAGTTTTTCAACAATTGCACCGATTAAAGGAAATATATACGGTACAATGCCCCATAAAAGCACAACTAAATAATAATAAAATGGTCTTGTACGATCAATTTCATTTCCTGATAAAAATCTGTTAATATGATGTTTCATTATATATTCATTGAAAAATAACGGATCATAATTGTTCAGCATAATAATATGCCATGGCAAAATAATAAGTAAAAACAAAATAATACCCGGAATCATATTTATCGGTCTAAAACACTGTTTAAAAGTTTTATTAAATAATGTCACAAAAAACATTACCCCAAACGGAATAACAAAACCGGGAATACCTTTTGCTAACACGGCTAAACCTGAAAGGATATAAAATAACCACCAAAAATATTTTTTATTTTTATCCTGAACAAATTGAGTTAAAAATCCACTCAAAACTGATAAACCAATCAGAGATGTAACAACGATATCAAGAATGGCATATCTTGCAAGCATTGTAAATTCAAGAGAAGTTGCTAAAACTAATGCTGAAATTAAACCAAATTTCAGTGAAACAATTTTTTTACCCGTAAAGTAAACACCAAAGGTTAGTAATAATGCATATAGCGCGCAAGGAAAACGTGCCGTAAATTCGTTTATTTTACCAAAAAAGCCAAAAGATAAGCATTCACTCCAAAAATATAAAGGAGGTTTTTCAAAGAAATATTCACCATTTAAATATAAGGTTGAATAATCCTTTGAAAGAAACATGTGCTTTGCTATTGAGACATAACGGGTTTCATCAACATCCATAAGAGGATATGCACCTATACCCCAAAAATAAACTAAAACACACACTATAAATAAAATAAAAATAGCAAAAACATTACTATATTTTTTTACAAATTCTTTCATAACTTCCAAAATTACCTTACAATCTATATAAGAAATATTATACAGATTTATCTCCCCAAACTTCTTCTTTTGACATTAATTTTAGCATAAATAAAAGATCTATGCAGTAATGTGTACTTATATATAGTTTCAATAAAACATAAAACTATAAATCTGTTAACTGAGTTAAAAATATGATATAATAATTTGATAGAAAGAAGTTTCGATATGCATATTTATAAAAAGAAAAAATTAGTTGCAGCTATATCAATTTCGTCAAATGTTATATTGTCCTTATTAAAAATAATTGTAGGTATTGTTTCCGGCAGTATCAGTATAATATCTGAGGCAATACATTCAATGAGTGACTTGCTTGCATCTATATTAACATATTTTTCAGTAATGAAGTCAGCACAACCTGCGGATGACGATCATCCGTACGGACACGGCAAATATGAAGATATGGCAGGTTTTATTGAAGGCGGACTGATAATATTTGCAGCTCTTTGCATCATTTTTGAATCAACAAAAAAAATTATTTTTGGACTCAATATGCATTCAGAAAATATTCTTGGAATAGGTGTTATGTCACTTGCCGTTGTAATGAACATTATTGTCAGTTCTTTATTATTCAAAGTTGCAAAAGAATCTGAGTCTGTTTCCTTATTTGCCGATGGAGAACATCTGAGAACAGATGTTTATTCATCATTGGGAGTATTAATCGGTTTAGTGCTAATAAAAATAACGGGGCATTCGGTTCTTGACCCGATTATTGCAATCTCGGTTGCTGTTCTTATATTCAAAGCAGGGTTGACCATTTCTAAAAAAACGCTAAAAAATTTACTTGATCAATCATTACCAAATGATGATATCAAGCACATTGAACAAATTATTAAACAATATTCTGATATTGTTAAATTAAAACATCACAGCATTAAAGCAAGGCAGACAGGCCCAACAAAAGATATAAATTTAACCTTGCAATTTCCCAAACAAACAACTATTTGTGAATGTCATAAAATTTGTGATGAAATTGAAACACAAATCAGAAAATTATATCCTAAAAGTTCTATTTCTATACACTCAGAACCACTATGTTATAAAAAATCCTGCGCAAAACATTGTACAATATGCAGCAATAAATCAATCTAATTTTACTGATAAATCATACTCAACAATACTGCAATTATTTTTTAAAGATTTTTCCCATGCTGATTGAATATCACAAATATTCATACCATTTTTTGTTACTTTGTGCACATAGATATTCGATTCATCAGTTGTATATGTGGAACAGTTCAAAATATCTCCCAGAAAAGTTTCTTTATTAAATCTAATATACAACGATTTCAAAAAATGAGCTTTTTTAAATTCTTTATCCATTGTTGCGTCTGCAATATTCAAATAACTTTTATTGTTAACGTGATCATTGAAATTAATATCAGATAAATTATTTTTATGATTAATTTCACCGATTTTATCTTTTTCTGTTTCTAATACAAACTTTTTATGTTCACCGAGCGAAAAATCATCACAAATTTCAAATTTTGAAGCAACGTCATCAGTTCGCACAGGTCTTTTTGTTGTATCATTGAGTAAGAACCAACAACTGTTACCTTTAGAGAATGGTTTATTTTTATATGTAACCTCATAGTCAACATAAATTTTCAGCTTTGTAACTTCGGATATCCACAGACTAACTTCAATTTCTTCCGACCAAAAGGGTAATATATCCACAAATTCAATATTAAATTCTCCGACAACCCAAATCAAATTTTCAGAAAACAAATCATACGCAGCTACTTTTTTAGATGCACAATATCTTGCAAAGGCATCTTGAATATACATAATCGTTGAAATAGGTCTTAACCTATATTCCTTCATATCCATATTATCCAAAATTACGTTATATCTATGTGAATATTTAGTCATAAATACCTCTCTATCTATTAATATTATCACAACATAAAAATTATATATGTACACAAAACAAACCATTCTCAAAATTCATAAAAATAACAGTATATTTAGAATTTACGCAAGGGCGCAATTTTTGCACCTGATGTATATTGATTTACCCTCTTCCTCAAAGAGGGTAAATGATTTGTGCAAAAAATTGCACCTTAAATTTCTTAGTCACTTAGTCACGATTCACTTAGTCACCGTTTATCAGTTGTAGGTTGGTGAAACCCAACAATAAACTATTCACTCGAATTATCGCCCCTCACCCAAATTTCTAATATTTTATAAATAAAACATAAGAAATT
>OMPX01000158.1 GCA_900313115.1 uncultured bacterium | reverse complement strand
CCATTGCGAAAAAAGAAAGTTTATTTTGTGATTCTTTTTGAGCGTAAAATTGTGAGTTCGGGTTTCTCATTGTAAAACATTACAGTAACTTGAAGCCGAAGCAGACAGCTCATTGTTGCGTTTTAATTCCCAAATTAAGAAATAAATTTATCTTCTGATAATATTTATTATGTGCGAAGGTTACTGCTAAATTGCATATATTACACTAATAATAATTAAATTATTTTATTTTTTTTAATAGATTTATAGCATTATTATAACTGGTTTCATTTAACTCAGATAGTGTTGATTCAAGAAATCTTGTCATAAGAGTAATTGTATTGTTATTGATACTTTCCTGTATACCAATGTTTATTTCATCTGCAAGTTTTTTTAACGGTTCAGGCAGGCTATTTGCAGCATCCGAGACAGATTGATTCATATTTTCTAATATTTTAGGATTTGCCATTGGTAAGAGTGAATATATATAATCAGAAATAGAAATATCTTTTATCGGATTATTTTTATCAAAATACCAAAGAGATAATCCTTCCTGTTGATTGAAGTTCTTTGGTTTTTTGTATACTTTGCCCGAATATTCAAATATTCCTTCGTGTGATTTCAATAGTATATTTTTTAAAACTTCAGTTGTATTATTTATATCAACTTCACTCATTGGAATAGAAGGAATAATATAGGTTTGACCAATATTTTCTCCAAACATACCACACCAGTCATTCATAACCGCATAGTTGGTTATGAAAGAATAATCTAAATTTTCATCACAACAAAAGACTTTCAAAAGATGTTTGCATCCGGGGGCATTATATGAATATGTTTCAACTTTTTCTTTTAATTCTGAATATGCTTTTGCACTTACCAATTGAGCAAGTCCGCCTCCTAAAGAATGACCGACTATTATAATTTTTTTGTTTTGATTTTCTGATTTAACTATTTTATAAAAATTATACGCGTCATTAAATTGCTCATCAATTTCTCCTGTTATAAATTTTGAATCAGTTATCATATCCTTTGTAAGAGCAACAATATCATCAAAATTTTCTCCCAGTCCTAATCTTTCTGTTCCTCTGTATGCAATGACAAGATTGCCGTTTTTTTTGTTTTCAAAAAGTGTTGCCACAAATCCGCTGTCTAAATTCTTATAACTATAAAATTTATTATTTCCTATTTTTGCAAGAAGTGTGTCATTTACTTTTTGAAACTTATCACTTAAAAAATTAATCTCTTTTAAACAATATTCATTCAACCCATAATAAAACTCACCGCCGTATGCAGTTTGAGCTAATCTTAATAATTTAGTATTTATTTTTTTATTAAATAAAAATGAAAACATTGCAATTCAAGTATGTCATATTATTCATAATTTATCAATAAAATTAAGTTTTCTTTTCTAATGATGAAAGAACAACTCCTGTCAGAGCAAACAGAGCAAGAGTGTTTGGAATAACCATAAGATTATTAAACATATCAGCCATTTCCCAAACCAAATCACAAGAAACTAAAGAGCCAATCATGATAAAAATTAAAGAAATAACTGTATAAATTAAAATAGAATATTTTTTATTTCCAAATAAATATACAGCATTTATTTTTCCAAACAAATTCCACCCCAAAATTGTAGAAAATGCAAAAAACATAAGACAAACAGCAACAAAAATTGCACCAATTTGTAATCCCATAACACTGCCGAAAGCCGTTTGCACAAGATTTGTTTTGGTAAGCAGTTTTGTAATATCACCAACATAACCATTTGCAAGAAGCCCGTCTGGAGTATATAAAGTCGAAATTATAACTAATGCGTTAAGCGTTAAAATAATAAAGGTATCAACAAAAACACCCATCATAGCTACTGTTCCTTGTTCGTGAGGAGTTTTACCCTTTACAAGGGCGTGTGCGTGAGGGGTAGAGCCCATGCCTGCTTCATTGGAGAATAACCCTCTTTTAGCTCCCTGGCTTACGGTTGTCATGATTGCATACCACAGTCCTCCGCCAATTATGGCTTGCGGGTGAAAAGCATATTTAAAAATCATACCAAAGGTCATTGGTATATAATGTGCACGAGCTATCAATACAACTATTCCACCAACAATAAATGTTATTGCCATTATTGGAACTATTTTTTCCGTAACAAGTGCAAGACGTTTAATTCCGCCAATAAATATTACCGAACATATTACCACAAGCACTACACCGATTATCCAAGAAGGTATCCCGAATGCTCCCTGCATTGTATAACTGATAGAATTAGACTGAACCATACATCCCATACATCCTAGTGCAAGAATAATAGCTATCGCAAAAAATCCTGCAAGAAATTTCCCCAATTTCCCATTAAATGCTTTTGTTATGTAATATACAGGGCCGCCCTTTATGTTCCCGTCAGAATCTTTTGTTCTTGTTTTAATTGCCAAGGTTGCTTCTGCATATATTGTTGCCATTCCTAAAAATGCAATTATCCACATCCAAAATATTGCCCCCGGACCACCAACCAAAATAGCTCCTGATGCACCAACAATATTTCCCGTTCCTACCTGTGAAGCTATTGCTGTCGATAAAGATTGAAATGAACTCATTCCGTCTTCGTGAGTTTTCCCAAAATGTTTCAGTCCGCCAAAAGTATTTTTTAAACCTTCCCCAAAACATCTTATTTGGACAAAACGTGTTTTAATGGTGTACCATAATCCAACACCTAATAACAAAAACACAAGTATATAATTAGATAAATATTCATTTATTCCTGATACGATTTTTAACAACATTGTCTCAGGTTGTATATACATAATTGAATGCCTCTTTTTTGTTTTAAAATAAATTTCTCATATTTATAACTATATGTCAATAAATACCGACCATACGTATGAAAAAAAATATTAGATAAATGTATAATATTCATTTGTCTAATATTTTATACTTTTTTTTTGAATTAACTTGATGTATGATATCTAGGAAATTGCGTATATGAAACGTAGAATAACAGCTCTTTTATTTTTAATATTTTTTACAGGATATAATGTAGGGATTTGTGCCGAAGAATTGGCATATCCCGATTTTGGATATGAATTTTTAGGTCCTGATAAGCACGAAAACTACAACAGAAAAATGTTCAATTTTGACAGAGGGTTGAATAAATATGTTTTAAGACCAATTCATATTTTATGGGCATCTATTTTACCTCAATACGTGATGGATAGAATTTACGGAGTTTCTAATAATATTGAATTTCCAATCAGGCTTGTAAGTAGTCTCGTTCAAGGTGATTTCCATAATGCGGGAAATGAAACAAAGAGATTTTTTATTAATACAACAATTGGTTTGGCAGGCATGTTTGACCCTGCTAAACGATATTTGAAAATTGAACGAAGCAGAGATAATATGGATAAAGCTTTTGCAAGAAGAAATATAAAATCAGGTACTTTTTTTGTAGCTCCTGTTATTGTATTTACTACTGTGAGAGGTCTTTTTGGGCGAGTATTCGATATGGCATTAAATCCAAGTACATATATCGGCACTCCTTTATTAGCTGCCATTAAAGCAGGAATTATGATTAACAGAACTTCTTATTGGCAATCTATTATTTGTCTTGTTGAAACAAGTTTTGCTGACCCTTACGAAATTACTAAAAAAGCATTCGCAATAGACGGTTATATAAAGAAAAATAATTATGACAGGGTTGAGATAATGTCAAAACTCAGAGCAACTGATGAGGATAAAAATATTGTACCTACCGTTAATAACAAAGAGCCTCAAGCACAGCTTGCTGTTTCCGCTAAAATTTTGAAAAACAAAAAAAATCAAAGAGTTCTCTCTGAAGGCGAAATAATGGAAGCAAAATTAGGTCTGAGTAAAATATCAATAGAACCTGACATTATTTTAAAAGATTATGCTCCGCAAAGTCCAATGGTAGATTCAATGAGAACAACATTGTTTGCCGTTCCCGATGTAAATAAATCAATATGGAATGAAATGTCTTTGTGGAACAGATCCTTTGCAAATCGAATTAAATCAGAGTCTATAAATATTGTAGAAGGGCGAGAGAATTACACGTTCAGATATATCCTTCAAAAAGATAAAAATGCCCCTTTAGCAATAGTTTATCCTTCAACGGGTGATGGTGTTAAAGCAAGCCACCCGATTATGTTTGCCAAATTATTTTACGATGCGGGTTATTCTGTAATAATACACGGCAATCCTTTTCAATGGGAATTTGTCAAAAGTATGCCTGCAGACTATAGACCGGGGCTGCCTGCAAGAGATGCTTATATGATGAGAGCAACCACAACAAGAATGATAGATAAATTACAAAAAAAATATAATTGTCAGTTTACGGATAAAGTGTTCTTAGGTACATCTCTTGCCGCACTTGACTTACTTTTCATAGCAGCTCAGGAATCAAAAGATAATACTATGGGGAATGCTAAATTTATTGCATTGTGTCCTCCTGTTGATTTGATTTATTCAATAAATCAAGTTGATTCCTTCTCTCAGGAATGGAAAAATTTTGGCGATGATTTAAAACCAAAAGTTGCAATGGCATCCGCAAAAGCCGTTAAAATGTATCAATCCAAAAAAGATATAGATTTTCTTGTTAACCACCTTCCTTTTGATGAAGATGAAGCAAAATTGTTTACTGGTTTTGTAATGCATCAAAGATTATCAGATGTCATATTTGTCATAGAAAATGCCCCAAATAATAAAAAAAGCGGGATATATGATATGATTTACAAAATGGGATTTAACGATTACATGAAAAAATATGTATTGGTAAATGATAAAGTTTTTGAAGAAGAATTAAATAATGGTTTTGGTCTTGTTGCAATTTCTGATTATTTAGAAAACGCAAACAACTACAAAATTTATCATACCCAAAATGATTACCTTATAAATCGTATTCAACTAAAACAACTAAAACGTATGGCAGGAAATAAACTAATTATTCTTAATAATGGCTCACACTTAGGTTTTTTATACAGACCTGAATTTATTGCTGATTTGAGAAAAACAATAATTGAAATGAAACAAGCCTTATAATTACGTGGTATAATTATTTTGTAAAAATAAGGAGAGAATTATGCCATATATCCAATCAAGAGTAAGTTTAAATTTAGATGAAACTCAAAAAAATAATCTTCAGTCAAAATTAACAAATATTGTTTCTGAAGTTTTTTCAAAACCTGCAACTTATATTATGACTGAAATCGATGACAATTGTTCTTTATATATGGCAGGTAATAGAATTGATAACGGCGCATATATTTCTGTAAGTCTTTTAGGTACAGCATCAAAGGATAAATGTAATTCAGCAACTCAAAAAATTTGTGATTTATTAAATAATGAATATAATATTGATGGTTCAAAAGTATATGTAACATATCACCCTACTGACCTTTGGGGTTGGAATGGGATGATGTTTTAGTATGGAATTAGTTAAACCAAAAAAAGATTATTTGGATTCATATTATCAGGGATGTGTAGAAAATTGGGGACATGTACACGATAATTACATTATTCACAACCCTAAAGAATATGAAAATTGGAAAGATACTATTTTTGATGATTTTAAAGCTCAGGCAAATGGTCAAAATCTTCCTGATGGTTTTTTAGCTAATATAACCTATTGGTTAATAGAAAATGATGAATATATAGGAACTGTAAATATCAGACCAACATTAAATAACGCTTTGATTGAATATGGCGGTACGTTTGGAATTGTCATCAAAAATAGTAAACGAAAAAGAGGTTATGGGAAAAAAGCTGTTGAATTAGTATTTAAAAAATTAAAAGAATTAAATATTTCTCCAATAATTTTTACGTGTGAAGAATCAAATACTGCATCTTGGCATCTCTGTGAATATTTTAATTATAAAAAGAAAGATTTATATACAACTATGATTAATGGTGAATTAACACCTGCAAGAAGATATTGGTTTTAATTAAAAAGGCAATTTTTTTTAATTAAAATACTTTATTAAAACATACGGGAATATTTAATGAGGAATTATCATGGTTGAAAGAGTTAATTCTAGCAGTCAAAATGCTTATTTAAAGCAGCGTTTTGAGCAATTTAGTAATATTGAACAAGGTGAATCGCGTGTTATTAAAAGTGGTGAAAGTTTATGGAATATTGCTAAATCTAATTTAGGAAAAGGTGCAAAAAATAGTGAAATAAATGATTATGTTTTGCAAATTGCCAAGTTGAATGGTTTGGATACCGTTGAAAAAATGAATAATATTTCGGCAAACACAACAATTTATTTACCTAAAAAAGAAACATCAAAAAATGAACAAGTTACTCCAAAACAAGAAAATGTACCTACAAACACACAAATAGTAAAACCAAAACTTAACAGGAATATTCCTGAAATAGTTCCACAAACTTTTGTACATCCTAATGACGGGATAAGGGTAGCCAGAACTCCATTTTTAACTATTCCGCAAAATAATAAAAAATTAGTTTTACCAAAACCTGAAGTTAAAAAGAAATCAACTCCTGCACCTCAACAGGCTTCGTTTAAACCGAAAACGGAGACAAAACCAAAAATTGAGCCAAAACCAAAGGTTACTCCAAAAGCTGTTAAAGTTAAAAATGAGCCTGAACAAGATTTTGAAGGAGTTATAAATACAGTTTTAACTGACAAATCTATAAGATTGGTTGATGCACATGTTCATTTTATTGATAATGGTGAAAAATTGTATCACGTGGTTAATAATTATGAAAGAAACGGATTTAAAAGTAATTCGCATCCTGTTTTATCATTTACCATAAACAGACAAGGAAATATTCGTGGTATTACTTTTGAAGGAAGGGATAATATTAATCCGTACGGATATGATTATGAAATAAAACATGATGGCAAAAATCCTGCTCAAATACGAAAAACACCATATCTTACAACAACCGGTGAAAAGGTCGGGAATGTATCACAAGAAGATATGCATAAATTGTATGAAAAATTACAAAATCTCGCAAACGCAGAACAATAAATTCGTCATCTACTTTAGTTAAATTATAGTTTAGCAAACGAAGTTTGCTAAACTATAATTTACTCAATAATCCAAAATTTGTTTTATATGGTTAAAATTTATCAGATGTATTATAATAACTTCTAAAGAGGGAATTTATGAGAAAGTTTTTATTATTTTTTGCAATTATAATTTTTATAAATTTGCCAACATACGGATATAACGGAGTTATAACAATGAATTCAATATCAAAAATAAAACCGCCTTCAGTTGCGGGAACTTTTTATTCATCTGATAAAACAGCCTTAGAAAAACAAATAAATGAATTTAAAAAAAATAACAGAAATATTTATAAAACACCAACAAGAGCTGTTATTGTTCCGCACGCAGGTCTAATTTATTCGGGCAGACTTGCTTATGAAGGAATTAGTCAGCTTGATAAAAATATTAAAACTATATTTATATTTGCCCCTGCTCACAGAGTCCCGTTTGAAGGACTGGCAGTCACAAGTTATGATGAATGGAATACACCGTTAGGAAATATTCGTATAAACAAAGAGTTAACAAAAGAGCTTGTTACAAAATTCGGCGCAAAAATAAATGATGAAGCACTTGCTCCAGAACATTCTATTGAAATAGAACTGCCTATTATTCAATCAGTGTTTGAAAAAATTAAAATTGTTCCTGTATTAATGGGTAGGGTAGAACCTGATAAAATAAAAAAAATAATTTCTCATTATTACCAAAATAAAGAAATCGGTTTTGTTATTTCTTCTGATTTAAGTCATTATTTACCTGATAATACGGCAAAAAGAGTCGATAATTATACTGCTCAACATATTGAAACTTGTGATTGTAATAACTTTACTCATGAACTTGCCTGCGGAGCTACGGGCATAATTGGGTTAATGAATTTTGCAAATGAAAATAATTATTCTCTTATCAGAATAGATATGACAAATTCTAGCTCAACAACATTTGATAAAGAAAAAGTTGTCGGATATGGAACATGGTTTTTGTACGAAGGTGAGAGAAATCAATTTATAAAAGATAATTATTCTGATTTTGTTCTTCAAGTATGCAGAGAAGCTATAAAAAATAAAAATTATGAACCGTCAAAACTAATTTATCCGCAAGTTTTTTCTGAATACGGTGCTGTATTTGTTACATTAGAAAAAAATGGAAATTTAAGAGGATGTATTGGTTCAATTATTCCTCAAAGGACACTTATTCAGGATATAATTACAAATTCAAAAAATTCAGCTTTTGCTGATCCAAGGTTTAATCCTGTTGAAAAAAATGAAATTAATGAAATAAAAATAGCAGTATCACTACTATCAATTCCAAAACCAATAAAATTTAAAGATGAAGCTGATTTATTAAGTCAAATAAGACAAAATGTTGACGGAATTATTATAAAGGACGGAAATTATCAAGCTGTTTATCTCCCATCTGTATGGGAACAAATTCCTGATAAAAAAATGTTTTTAAATTCGCTTAAAGTAAAAGCAGGAATGCGCCCTGACCATTTTTCTAAAACTTTTGAAGCATACAGATTTGAAACATTTTATATAAAAGAATAAAAATGTAAATATATGTAACAATTAACATATATTATTTAATAAATGAACAAATTTTTCATATTAACTGTTTTAGTATGAAAGTAGGAAATTTGTATATGAATAATTTAGATATTCGAGAAAATCAATCTAATATCCAGTCAAAAACAGCAAAAAATTTCTTTTGGCCATTTAATTTTGGCATGTTTTCTTATGGAGAATCTATTTATGGTCCGCCGCCGAGACCTTACGGACCGAGTGTTTACGGTCCGCCGCCAAGACCTTACGGACCGAGTATTTACGGTCCGCCGCCAAGACCTTATGGACCGAGTATTTACGGTCCGCCGCCAAGACCTTACGGACCGAGTATTTACGGTCCGCCTCAAAGACCAATGAGACCAAGTGTTTATGGTCCGCCACAAAGACCAATGAGACCAAGTATTTATGGTCCGCCTTCAGAACCAATGGGACCCGGACCTATGGGACCTCCTCCGGGTGGAAGTATTTACGGGCCTCCTCCGGGACCTCCTCCGGGTGGGTTTGGACCAATGGGACCAAGAATGTACTAATAAAAGCTCTTTTTATAATAATAAAGAGCTTTTATTTTTTGTAAATATATTAAATTTATAAATATTTTTTAATATATACTATTTTTTATTATTTATATTGGTATTATTTAAATATAATATTTTGGGAGGTGTTTATGGATTTATGTACAAATAGTCTTACTAAAAGAGAAATTGAAGTTCTTAATTTTATTGTATTAGGGTATTCTAATTCAAAAATTGCAAAATCTCTATATATAAGTTCTTTCACTGTTCAGGCACATGTCCGCTCTATACTTAAAAAACTTAATACAAATAATAGAATTAAAGCTGCTGTCATCGCTGTAAAACTTGGTCTTGCATGATTTTACATGCTTATTTTTTTACAAAACTTTTTGTACAAAAAATGTAGAAAAAATATTATTGCATATTTAATTTTCTACATTTTTAATTTTAATTTTTATTTAAATTTTATTTTGTATAAAATTACTTTTATTTTTTACATTTTTTTTTTATTAATTTTTATTATTATTATTTAATTTTAAATATTTTTCTACAATTTTCGACAGATTATGATGATTATTTTTTTTATTAATTTATTTATTTAAATTATAAATAATAAATTAAAAAAATTGTTGCAAAAAATACATAAATTAAAGCTTTTTTCTTTTCATATAAAAAATTTTAGTATAGAATATAACTATATCACTAATCATTGGGGGACATCAAATGGAAAATTTAGATGAAAATATTGAATCAAATGTAGGTCTTATGGAAAGAGAAGAATCAACAATGTCATCTGTTTTATCTTTTCAGATAGAAAAAGAAATATTATTAAATGGTCTTAAAATAGTTGAACGTGCGACAGCACAAAAAGGATTACAGCCTGTATTAGCAAATATATTGATAGAAGCTGAATCAAAAACAAAATTAAATTTATATGCAACAGATTTTGATTTAACTATAATAACTTCTGTTGAAGCACAGGTTAGCGGTTTAGGTAAAATAACTTTACCTGCTAAAAAATTATTAGATATTGTTTCAAGATTGAATGATGGTATTATAAATTTTGAGTTAAATAATACAACAATGACTATAACAAGCGGTAAATCAAAATTTGAAATACTTGGTATTTCTGCAAACGAATTTCCTCAAATTGAATATGTAACAGATGAAGATAGTGAAGTTGATATAGATTTAAAACCATTTGTTATTGGTATAAAAGAGGCAGGCTTTGCTGCTGCATCTTATGAATCAAATAATAATTTATTATCAGGTGTTGTATGTGATATTAACAAAAATGTTTTAGAAATAGCATCAACAGACGGAAACAGACTTGCAAGAGCAAGAAAAATAGTTTCTAATAAAGATGATAAAACAATAAAACTTATTCTTCCTGCAAAAGTTCTTCAGGAATTTTTAAAGATTAGTTATTTTATGGAAGATGATTCTATAAAACTTTATACAAAAAATAATAAGATTATGATTAAATCAGATAATATTACAATGATTTCAAATCTTATGAACGGTCAATATCCGCAATATAATAAATTAATTCCACAAAGTTTACCAAAAGAAGCAAGAATAAATGTATCAAAAATGATATCAGCATTAGAAAGAGTTTCAACTATGGTAAATGAAAAAACAAGTATAGTTAAACTAAGTTTTACTCAAAACAGTTTAAGTCTAATGGCAGATACTCCTGAATCAGGTAATTCTGAAGATCAAATTGATATTACATATAGCGGAGAAGATATTCTTATTGCATTTAATTACAAATATTTATTAGATTGTTTTAAAAATATTGATTCAGAAAATATGATTATTTGTATGAATACAAATCTTTCTGCAACGATAATAAAACCTGATAATGAAGAAGATTTTATTTATCTTATTATGCCTGTTCAAATAAGATAGTTTAAGTTTATTATTATAAATAAGAAAAATGCGGTTAATTTTTTACATTACCGCATTTTTTTATAAATAAAATTTTTTAACTAATATATTTACCCATTTACCCCCTTTACCACTTTACCACTAGCAAAAAATTTTAAAATAATGTTTTATATAATTATGTAAATAAAAACAGGAGTTGTGTGTATGAATTCAGTATCATTCGGCAGTACATTTAAAATAAAGGATAATAATCAAAATTATGTAAGTGAACGTAAAATGACTGATTTTTGTGAAAAGAACGATTTAGAATACGTTTCTAAAATTGAGGTTGTTAAACCGGCAAAAAGTTATTTTGATGAGCCGATATATGATATAAAAACAAGTATTATTGCTCCTGATACAAAAGATAGTTTAGTTGAGGCCTATTTAGCAAATAAAGGGATAAAATTTAAAAAAATTGATACAAAAGATTTGCTGGATAAATCAAAGATTGAATCAAGAATAAAAGAACCTCCAAAAAATATGAAATTAGTAAAGGTTGATGTTGAAAAACTAGATAAAATTTTACAAAATCAATCAAATAATATTGAACACAGCGGAAGTGATTATGATAATTATTACAAAGACAGTGTAGATTTAATGATTAAATCCGGTGATAAAATTCCTGCAACAACATTACATATAAATGCGACAGGTGAATCAACAGATGATACAGTTGATTATATAAATAAATTTGGTGCAGACAGATTAAATGATGACCAATTAGTATTGATGTTTACCCAAAGGACAGATGATCCTGACCATTGTATGTTTTTTGGAATGAAAGATTTAGGAATGGATAAGGTTCCTGTTTATGTTAATAATTATACATATAAAATAGGAAATGCTTTAGGGATTTTTAAATAAAATATAAAATTTTTTATAAAGAAGGTTTATAAACTTCTTTTCCGGATTTTACGTATTGTTCAAGAACTTTTTCACCTTCTTCTTGAGCAATATTACCGTAAACAGTAATTCCTCTTTTCTTAAATTCTTCTAACCAATTAGGTTTAAACCCTTCGTCAAAACCTGTTATTTCTTCAACACGTTTAGAAGGTACACCAAAATAAATATTTTTAATACCTGACCACATAATTCCGCCAAGACACATTATGCATGGTTCGGATGTTACATATAAACTTAAATTATATGGTGCTAAATCATATGTATCATAATATAATTCAGCTTCTTTTATTGTATTCATTTCTGCGTGTCTGTTACTGCATTTATCTTTAACTACAGAATTACTTGCTTTAGCTATCAAATTATCATTTTCATCATATATGGCAGCTAAAAATGGTCCTGAACCGTTATCTATGACAGATTTTAATTCTTCTTGTAAATTTGAAAGAATTTTATTTGCTTTTTCAACTTTAAATTTATCTATTTTTTCGTTTGAAATAATATCCATAAGATGATTTTAACATAAATAATAAAATACTGTATAAAATTTTAATTAAACAAAGCATTTATAAAATCGTCAGAATTAAACTGTTTCAAATCAGTCATTCCTTCTCCGACACCGATAAGCTTTACAGGTAAAGACATTTCTTTTGCAATAGCAAGAATAATCGCACCTTTTGCAGAACCGTCAATTTTAGTCAAGGCAACAGATGTAAGATTGACAGAATCTTTAAAAACTTTTGCTTGTTGTAAACCGTTTTGTCCTGTGTTTGCATCAATTACTAAAATGCATTCTCTCAAAGCTTCAGGAGCTTGTTTGTCAATAACACCTTTGATTTTAGAAAGTTCTTCCATAAGGTTATATTTATTTTGAAGTCGTCCTGCAGTGTCGACAAGTATAATATCAAAATGTTCGTTTTTAGCTTTTTGGATAGCTTCGTAAACAACAGATGCAGGATCAGCGCCATCACGTCTGACAATTTCAGCACCTGCTCTTTTTGACCAAATGTCTAACTGTTCTTCTGCCGCTGCTCTGAAAGTATCTGCTGCAGCAACTAAAACTCTTTTTCCTTCTTCTTTAAATTTATATGCAAGTTTTCCAATAAGAGTTGTTTTCCCTGCACCGTTTACTCCTGTAATGAAATAAATATTTAGTTCATTTTCTTTATAATTTATTTCATTACTTCCTGCTGAATTTAAAGTTTTTGTAAATTCTTCTTTTAAATAATTTTTAACAACTGATGGTTTAATTTTATCCTGATTTCTCAGTTTATCAACTAACTCTGCAGCATAATTAACACCCAAATCGGCGCTGATAAGCATATCTTCCATATCATCAAGCACAAATTCAGAAAATTCTTCTTCTTCAGAAACAGTGTCAACAACATTTCCAACAAGTGCTTGAGTAGTTTTTGAAACAGTTTCTTTTAAACTATCAAAACTATTTTTAAAAAACCCAAACATTAGTCAATACCGTTTTCCATAATAACTTTTGCAAGAATACCATTGATAAATGCTGAACTGTCATCAGTAGAATATTTTTTAGCAAGCTCTAAAGCTTCGTCAACAACGACTTTCATCGGTGCTTCTTTTATGTATAAAAGTTCAATTATTGCAATTCTTAAAATATCTTTATCCATTTTAACCAAGCGATTGATATCCCATCCGTTTGAATATTTTTGAATTTGGGCATCAACATCTTCTTGATGTTCTTTGAAAGATTTAGCAATAGTAATTACATAATCTTTTACATCGTCCTGAGATTCAAGAACAGAAAGTTCAGCCACTTCTAAAGCGAAAATTGTTTTTTCAACTATATCTAATATTGTATCAATTTTATCTCTCATATCAGCAGTAGTCGGAATTTGAACAGGTAAATTCTTTACCCCGATAGGTCTTTCCAAATTAGATTCATCATCAGCTTCATAATTATCTATAAAATCTTTTATATCTATCAAAGCTCCGACAGTTGTTTTTAACTCGTCAGTAGAATTGTTAGATAAAACTCTGATTGATTTTAATATGATATCTTCAAAATCTTTATCAGAATATTCAGTAATTTTTTTATCAAATTGTGAGAATAGGATTAATGCTAATTCTCTTGAAGCACGTCTTGCTTGCATAATTTTCTCCTGTTTATGTCGTTGAAATAATACTACCATAAACAAATTGTCTACGCACTACATGACTAACAGGAATTATAAACTTCTTCTTATTTTCATTAAATGTCCGTCTTTGTTATAAGCCTTTTCACCTATCCAATGCACAATAAGATTTCCTTTTCCGTCAAAATTATATTGTTCGGATGGTGAAATATAAAATACAACTGTATGAAGTTTACCCTGATTGTTATAAGTTGTTGTTTTTTTAGGATAAGTTTGTGGATTGTTATTATCAAATTCTATTCGGAGTAATTTTCCTGATGAGTTATAATGATAAACTTTATTCATTTTATTTTCATATCTGACACCGTATGAAATTAACATTTCACCCATATATGAAGGAATAATATCTCTTGTCGGTTCGTAAGATTTGGTTTTATATGATGCATCTTTCAGGTATGACATATTAGAGTTGTGATAATTGTCGTGCAAATCAGTTTTAAAATAACTCAACGGTAAACTTCTCGGCACACCTTTGAATGCCTCTGTTTTAGCTTTCGTTACATTATATTTTACTATTGTTGGTTTTGGAGTAAATGTTTTTCCCTCAACAGGGGTTAATAAGAAAAACATCAGCATAACCAATAATATTGATTTTATATTTTTCATTATTATGATAAATCCGTTTCAAACATTTCTTCTGTAATTTTTGCGGCCAATCCGGAATAACTATCCGTAATATTAGAGTTTTCATTCACTTCCGATACAGGAATAGCTTTGTTTATAGAAGACATTATAGTGAAATAGTTATTTGGTATCTTCCAATAAACAGGTTTGTTTAAAGTCTTTTCAACATCTTCAACAGTAATTTCATCATTTTCTAAATATCTGTTTACTAATACTTTGACCTTAGAATCTTTAAACTGAAGATTTTCAAATAAATCTAAGCATCTTTGACAATTTCTAATCAATGGCAGGTTTATAATCGTTGTGAGCATTATCATATCTGACTCTTCAAGAATTGTCATATTTAATTTATCAACATTTGTTCCCATATCGACAACAATATATGAAAAAGCATTTCTTAAACAGTCAAATAATTTTACAACCTGTTCAGGACTAAGTGTTCTTGAATGTTCCATATATGGTGGTTCTGCAAGAACATATAATGTAGAATTTTGATACTTTCTGCAGGCATCTGTTAAAAATTTAGAATCATTACAAGTTGAACTGTTCACAATCTCAGCAATATCAACAGTCGGTCTGATATCAAGGAAAGTCGGAACGTCACCGATAGGTAAATTCAAATCGACTAAGGCAACTTTATCTCTTGTTAATTTTGCCAATTCATAAGCTAAGTTTGTTGCAATAGCTGTTTTCCCGACTCCGCCTTTGTTTGAAAATACGGAAATAATTTGAGATTTTTTCATAACCTTAACTTCATCTTGTGTGCATTTTACAAGTGCTACGAATAAATCTTTTTTTATAACAGGTTTTGAAACAAAATCTTTTGCGCCATATCTTAATGTTTGTATAATATTTGAAGTTGTATAATCTTCTGATAAAACAATTACGTTAATTCCAAAATCTGCCAGTCTTGAAATCATTTTAAAACAACCGATTTTATCGTTTGTCATAGAAAATAACACAACTTTTGGTTTGTTTTCTTTAGCATATCTGATACCGTCGTTATAATCGTCAAAAGTTTTTTCTATTTCGATATCTTCATAGTCAGATAAATATCCTAAAATAACATCTTTTGTTTGAGCTTCTTTTTCAAAAATGACCATTCTGTTCTTCATATAAATGCTCTCCGATTTTTTTATATATTATTCAAATCTATAATATCATGTTTTTTTATGTTTTAGAAGAGTTTATTTGAGTGATTTCGAAATACCTAAAACATTTTTCATAAATACTTCATTGCTGATTTTATTATCTAAATTACATAACATACGAGATTCTTCCATAAAATCTATGGAAGTATTGTCAACAGGGTGATGATTTGTAAAATTAAATTTAACCTTTATTTCAGGTTTGTGACAGTTGATAATTTTCATAAAACATAATCCAAAAAATTAAAAAAGGGAACTCAAAAACTTGAGTTCCCTTAAAATATTTCTTATCTGTAATGAGCGAATGCTTTGTTAGCTTCAGCCATTTTGTGGGTATCTTCACGTTTTTTACATGCAGAACCTTGAC
Organism: uncultured bacterium; assembly: GCA_900313115.1. Classification (GTDB taxonomy): domain Bacteria; phylum Cyanobacteriota; class Vampirovibrionia; order Gastranaerophilales; family Gastranaerophilaceae; genus UBA2883. Next base: position 311 of record OMPX01000158.1, on the reverse strand, counting down.
CGTTTGAAGCGTCCATAAGCTCATTAGTCAATTTATCGATGAAAGATTTACCGCCTCTTTTCTTAGCTGATTCAATCAACCAAGAAGAAGCAAGAGCGAAACCTCTGTCAGCTTTAACTTCGATAGGTACTTGATAAGTAGAACCACCGATACGTCTAGCTTTAACTTCCAATAATGGAGTAGCATTTTGTAATGCTTTTTGGAAAGTTTCGATAGGGTTTTCGTTTGTTCTTTCTTTAATTCTTTCTAATGTTGCGTAGAAAATTCTTTCAGCGAGTGATTTTTTACCACGACGCATAATTCTGTTAATG
>OMPX01000155.1 GCA_900313115.1 uncultured bacterium | reverse complement strand
TTAGTCGTTAATATCGTGACTGCGGATGTGACGAGTTTCGTGACTTTGTCACTCACTCTACCGAAAATCTCGTTCGTGTCATCCCGAATTAGACCTCTGTCTTTATCAGAGGTTTTATTATTTTATTATGGGGTGTTGAAATATTTATAAAATATAGTATAATATAGGTAGGGTGAGGTGCCGTAGTTGACACCTCGTTTCAGACCCTACAAAACTTGAGAAATGTAAATTAAAGTATGTCCAATGACGAGGAGGACATACTTTATTATTTCTCGCCATTTTGTATTTTTCATAGCTCTCTCCTTTCTTGGACGAAACAAATATCGTTTTGTTCCGCACATCCCGTTTCAGTTGGATATGTTTCAAGGAGAAAACTACTAGTCCCCTACAAATTCATTCTATCATAAATATTTTTTTATTATATTCTATTTACTCAAGAATTATACAATCAAAATTGCTATATATCGCTTGAGTTTATCAATATTTAATAACTTTAACTCACTGACAAAAGTTCGAACATCGTCATCTAATCCCGACCATTTATAAAAAGAGCCTTATGTAAGGCTCTTTTTTTATTATTATATTATTGTATAGTTTGACTTTGCTAAAAAGCTACTCATTAAAAATTTAATATGCATAAAAGTAATTCCATGCGAGAGGTTTAGATATATCATTTACTGAAAAAACTTGAAGTACGTATCTTCCCGGCTGATGTACCGTAAAATGGTTATAATAATAGTATTGATTTTGTTTCATCACCCTGTAATCATTTGTCATCAAAATAGAATAGCCGCCAAGAGGTGTTTTTTCTTCTGCTTTAAACAACTGTACTCTTATAAATTCTGTATCAATTTTTTTATGAGAATAAAACAGATAATATATTCTTTTACCTGCTTCAAAAGATCGTGAGGCGTGTAAAACATTTTCTTTTGTTATTGGTTCAGAATTAAACAATATGCCTGTTTCTTCTTTTTTCTTACACCCTGTCAGAAAAAATGGAATCAGACATATTAAAAATATTGCAATAATAATTTTTGTACTATTTTTGTAATTCTTTAATTTTTGCATTGACGGTATTTATAAGCCCTTTATCCTGCTCTAATTTCACATATTTTTTATAATTATCAACTGCTTTTGCATTATTATGTTCATACTCATAAGCAAGACCTAGTGCATAATATGCGTATGTATATTTGCTATCGATTGCTATAACTTTATTGAAACAATCAATTGCATCATTTAATTTATTTGTATTTGCATATACAAGACCTAAATTAAACCATCCGTCTGTATATTTGTCATCACAACTGATTGCTTTTTGATAATATTCTCCTGATTTTGCAAGGTCTTTATTTGTTTTATAAATATTACCCATTTTTAATAATACTTCTTTATTATTTGGATTTAGAGCAATGACTTTTTCATAAGATTCCAACGCAACCTTATAGTTTTTAGATTTATAATATTTATCCGCAGCAGCAAGAAGAGATGCATATTCCAATTCTTTATTTTCACCCTGAGATGTAGCTAATTTTTGCAAATCTTCTGTTGACAACGAATCCTTATATGCTTCATAAGTTTCTTTATAATCTTCATTTTTTGGATCAATTTCTACGGCTTTTTGATAATTCAATAAAGCAGAACCTTTTTCTCCTTTTTTATCATAAGCTTGAGCTAAACCCATAAATGCGGAAGGTTCTTTTGAGTTCATTTCAGAAGCCTTTGTAAAATTCGCAATTGCGTCATCATATTTATTTTCATCAATCAGTTTGTATCCGTATTCTATCAATGCCGCATTAAGATTAGTTTTTATAACCTCATCATTTTTTAAGGTAAGAACTTTTTCATAACCCTGAATAGCACCTTTATAATCTTCAATAGCGTGAAGTGCAATTGCTCTATTATAATTCAGGCTATAATTATTCGGATCTTTTGAAAGTGCTATATCATAATATTTGATTGCAGATTTAAAATCATTATCCTTATGATAACAAAATGCCAAATCTTTTACTGTATCCATATCATTAGCATCCATTGAAAAAGCTTTTTCAAAGTTATCTATAGCTAAATCTGTTTTACCTGTTCTTTTATACAAAGCACCTAAATTGATATAACCGTCAACATCATTTGGATAAGCCGCAATGTATGCTTTATACTGTTTTATTGCCTCATCATCTTTTGATTGAGATGATAACATATTTGCATAGTCTAATCTAAATTCATTCATCCCCGGAGCTATTTCAAACAGTTTAGTATAAGTAGCTTCTGCCTTTGGATAATCTTCCACTGTTTGATAACACAAAGCTAACTGAGCAAGTGCTTTTACACTGTTTGCATCCTGTTCAACAGCTTTTTCCAGCATTGGAATTGCTTGTTTATATTCTTTTAATTTATATAATGCAGTACCGTATTTTGAATATTCTTTAAATGTGTTTGGATTTTTGTCATACATTGATTTGAATATTTCACAAGCTTTATCCGCCTTATCATTCATGAAATATGTTTCAGCAAGATTAGCTCGTGCTTCGTCATTATCTGGATATAACTCAAGAAACTTGTTATAATATTCTTCCGCATCGCCATACTGACCTTTTGCAAGCTGAACATTTGCAATATTTATATAATTAAATTTGTATTCGGGACACAATTCCATTGCTTTGTTATATGCATCAAGAGCTTTATCATTATCATTCAAAGTTTGATAAATACTTCCTAAGCTTACATAGATAAATGCATCATTTGGTCTTAATTCAAGAGCTTTTCTGTATGCAGTTACAGCTTCCTGAAATTTTTCCATATTTGAATATAGTCCGCCTAATTTTGTATAAAGAAGAACATCATCATCATTATTGACCTCAATAGCCTTCAATATCAACTTCACCGCACCTTCCATATCCTGTTTATATTCACAGGTACTTGCCTGCTGGTAATATTGATGAGCTTCTTTAGTCATTTTTGCAGATACTGTATTTACTGACAATATCAACGACATTAACAATGCTATCCCTAAATATTTTTTCTTCATTATAATTATCCTTTATTTTTATATTTTTATTCCATGTGCTTTTGATAAAATGTCTAATTCACTCATTTTTTGAGTGATTAATTTTGCTAATGAACTAATATCCAAAACCTTATTTATTTCATACGCTTTTTTATACAATTCATCCGCATTTTGGATATTAAGTTGTTTATCAGGTGAAGTTGCAACCATTTCTTTTTGACAATCGCCTGCCATCAAATATAATTTGACTAATTGATATTTTATATCGTATCCTCTTGCTATTGTTAAAGCTCTGTCTATATAAATACGGGCAGATTCATAATCTTTCAATGACAAATAAATTCTGCAAATAAGCTTATCAAATAACAATGCAAAGTAATGATTACATATTTCAGGTTTTTGAGCTATACTTAGAGCTTTTGTTGCAATATCTAAAGCCTGTTGTTTATCAACCATTATTGTTGCCTCAGCAGTCAAATACCAGCCTAAAAGCACACCTACGGCATTCTTTTCCTGCGCAAAATACTCAAGCTGTTTTGTATAAACTTTAATTGCACTCTGAGCAGATTGTGACTGTAATATAATTTTTCCCAAAATTAGTTTTGAAATATTTTTGGTAAGTTTATCGTTGATATTATCAGCAAAAGATGCAATATTAAACAACTCATCCATATCAATCTTTTCTCGTTCCGTAAAGAATTTGTTTAAAAGACTGATTAAATTAAGTCTTGAAACAACAAGCGAATTTATAACATCTGAATTTTGATAAATTTCAAAAATATCATTCAGAATTTTGTTTGACATCGCAATATTACCTTTTATCGTATTTGCTAATGCCAATTCTAGCTGAATGTTACAGAAGAACTGTTTATCATGAATGTCATTTGCTTCCAATATTTTAAACAACTCATTTATAACCTTAAACGCTCTGTCATTACCTTGACGGGTAAGAGCCTTTACTAGGGCAAACATCGTTAACAACCAAGTATCAAATACTTCTTCCTCACTAACCAATTTGTATTTGGAAGATTTATTTGCTAAAGTTGATTCAATAACAGGAATAATTTCGTTTTCAGCAAGGCTTACGACTTCTCCGAAATTCCCGATTTTATTTAAAGCTCTTAATTTTCTTGATTTAATAACCGCAACTTCTATTGATTGAAGATTTTCAAACTTATCAATAACGCTATCCACACATTCAATCACACCGTAATAATTTTCTGTTTTCATTGCACAGGAGGCTATATATCCTAACAAATCAATTTCTTCATATTTTGTGTGAGGCTCCATATTCAGAGCATTTGTCAAAAATTTCATACCCTCTTTCGGATCTGTAGCTTCTAATAATTTACCGCTTTGAACATAAATATTCTTTTTAATATTTTCTGAAGATTTTATTACATTGTTTTCAACAACATCTAAAATTTGTTTTTGAGCAGTTACAAACAAACTTGTATCTCCAATATAAGAAGCTATCTGAACACCTGCCGTCCACACACTCAAATATTGTTGGGTATAATTCATTTCTTTTGCCATAAAACTCAAGGCTGACAAAGATGACAAATGATAGTTTTGAAGAAGAACAAATAATTCTTCACAAACTTTCTTATAATTGTCTTTATCATTTTTAAGTATATTATAGATAATTTCCCACAGTTGTAAACTGATAAACTCATAAGTGACCTGCGAAACCGAAACAATATAATTCAGCTTAGCAAGTTTACTCAACACTAAATCAAGTTGTTCTAAATCAACATCTGCAAAAGTATTCAGCATTATAGGGTTAGATTTTACACCTAATATAGATAATGCCGTAAGAACTTTGTAAGCAAGAATATCCTCCTGCTTCAACAGGCTTAATCTTTCTTGCATAACCTCTTTCATCGTAGGAGGTACAGAAAAGGATATTCCTTCTCTTTGTTTATCCGCCGCAAGATTGATTATCTGTTCAAAGTTTGTCGGATTTCCGTTTGAATACTTATGAATAAGATTTTTCTGTTCAATAGTTAATTCTAATCCCTTGTATTTATCCATAATCGGAATCAATTGTTCTCTGGTCAACGGCGCAATTGTAATATTTTCGTAAGCTGACTCCGTCAGGCTATCATTTGGAATACATGCAATTGCAGAACGAGGTTCAACAAAAGAAATTACAAATGTAATATTCGATAAAATATCTGAATCAGATAATAACTGATTTATAAAATCAAATGACATCCTGTCTATATGCTGAAAATTATTGACAACAAATACTATATCCATAGATTGAGCAATAATTTTAAAAACTTTCAACAAAATACCAAATGTTCTCTGCCTGTTTGCGTGAATATTTTTAAATTCACCAAATTTTTCGGGGTATAGGAAATTAATAAAATCAAAAACTTCATCTTGTGTTAAATCTTGAAAATCTTGTTTAAAGAATTGTACCGATTCTTTTTTCAAAGTTTCTATATCAATACAAAAGGCATTTAAATTAAACAAATTTAAAAACACATCCTGAAAATATCCCATCGGTGTGAGTAAAGTATGCGGGGAACATTTACCGGAAAGCCACGCTAAATTTTTATCCTTTAATTCTTCAGTTGCAAATTTCACAATAAGATTTTTTCCTGCTCCACTTTCTCCGCTAAAAGCAATAACTTTTATCGCAGGGTTTAATATTGATTCTTTTAATTTGTCTTTTGCATTTTGTTGATTATAGTATACTGCCTCATACTTTGGCATTGAATCTATTGTAGTATTTTTATTTACATCTTTGTCCTTCGAAACTGCCTCTTTTTTAGGTTTGAGCGGAGCCCCACACCTTCTGCACGTAATACTTTTACTTGCGTTTGTAGCACCACAATTCGGGCAGGTTTTTAACAACTCACATCCGCAATTTTTACACTTGTGAGCTGTCAACAGATTGTGAGTTTTGCAGTTTGGACATAATCTGCCGACTCTTGTGCCGCAATTCTCACATTTTAAACTATTCTCAGATATCTCTGTTTTGCACTTTGGACAAAGCATTTCTTATGACACCTATAAATACATGTATTTGAAATTATTAAATTCCCCAATCATATATTATCATATTTTTTTCATTAGGGCTTTTTGTAACGAAAATATCCACCAAATATATGAGATAAAATAAGCCTTCAATTAATATTGAAGGCATAAGTAAAAGAGACATTTGCCAACATTGTTGCACATGTCTTTGTTTTCTTCCAATTTTTTTTATTACTACGGATGCAATATAGCAACTACACTATTTTCATTGAAATATTTATTTGAAACTCTTCTAACATCTTCAGCAGTTACTGCTTTAATTTTTTCATGCATAGTTTCATAATAATCAAACGGCAAGCCGTTTATACCATAATATGCCATTGAAGTAGATTGTTGAAAATTGGTTTCAACGATAAACTGATGTTTTCCGTCTATATTATTTTTTGCACTTTGTAATTCTTCTTCTGAAACAAGTTCTGCTTTAATTTTATCAATTTCTTCTTTAAAACCTTTCAGACAAGTCTCGATATTTGACGGTTCTGTTGCAATATATATACTAAACATTGCAGCCAATTCTTTAACTTCACAAGAGGTTCTTACTGTATATGCAAGTCCTTTTTTCTCTCTCAACTCTCTGAATAATCTTGAAGAAAGTCCGCTTGCACCTAATATAGTATTTACAACTAATATTGCAGGATAATCTTCTTCTTTATAAGTAGGGATTCTCCAACCTTGCAGAATTTGTGCCTGTTGCGCATCTTCTTTTATGACTTCTGTCTTTTTGAATTTATCTAAAACAGGAACAGAAATATTTTTTATTGCATCATTATTGTTTGGCAAATCAGAAAAATACTTATTCATCAAAGTTTCTACATCATTCTCTTCAATACTGCCTACAACAGCAATGACTTTTTTTCCTGTTTCTATAATCTTTTTATAAGAAGAAATAACTTCTTCTTGTTTTATGTCATCAAGTGATTCCAAAATATTTGTATACGTATGTCCGTAATAATGACCTTCATAAGCCGTTTTTATAAAAGCATCCGAGACTTTTAACCTTGCAGAATCAAGCTCAGCAACAAGCTCACCCTTCATTTTTACTTTTTCTTTTTCAAATTCTGTAAAAGTAGAATTTCTGACTATATCATTTAACAGTTCAACTGCCTTCGGAAAATCTTCATTTAAGCAAAGAAGCCTGAAACGCAAATAATCCTGTTTCATATCTGCAATAATTTCAATGCCGTTTTCATCTAAAACTTTTGCTAATTCTTCGTTATTATATTTTTTAGTTCCCTGAAGCAGCAATCTTGTCATCAAAGAATACGTGCCCGCAGTTTTTTCTTCTTCGTTGATTGAAAAATTCATTGTTAATGCCATTCTTGGCGTTTCATTATTTTTTTTATATACGGATTTAATCCCATTTTGTAATTCAAATTTTCTCATAATACATTTATTAAACCACAAAATAAATATTGTGTAAAATTGTGCAAAATAATACCTGTCTGCAACATGTAAAGAACAGTTTGTTCAGATTATATCCAAATTTATTTACATTTTTTCGGGAGCGGAAACCCCTAAGATGCTGAGAGCATTATTTAATACAATTTTTACTGCATAAATTAAGCACAATCTTGATTTCATAAGGTCTTTATCTTCACAGATAACTCTGTTTGAGTTATAGAAAGAATGAAATTCGCTTGCCAAGTCCTGAACATATCTGCAAATTGTATAAACAGCTCTTGTTTTTGCCGAATAATCAATCATTGATTTAAATTCTTCCAATTTAAGGATTAAACTTTTTGCTGTAGGAACAGCTTTCAGCATTGAATTTGTATTAAAGTTGTGGAGGGTATTATTTAATTCTTCTTCACTCATAGGTGCAGGAGAAGTTTCACCTGTTTCTGTATTGATTTTTTCTTTTATTGCATTTCTTAAAATTGAACATGCTCTTGCGTGAGCATATTGAACGTAAAATACAGGGTTTTCGTCTGTAGAGCGTTTTGCAAGTTCAATATCAAAATCAAGAGTAGTATCAATACTTCTCATAGACATCCAAAATCTTGTTGCATCAACACCCACTTCTTCAATAAGTTCGTCAAGAGTAACCATTTTTCTGCGTTTACCCATTCTGACTTCTTCCCCGTTAATAATCAGGTTAACAAGTTGTCCCAAAAGGATTTCCAGTTTGTTAGGATCTCCTCCGAGTGCTTCAATTGAAGCTTTTACTCTTGCAACATATCCGTGGTGGTCAGCACCCCAAATATTAATTAAACGGTCAAAACCTCTGTCTAATTTGTCCATGTGGTAGGCAATATCTGCAGTCAGATAAGTATTTGTGCCGTCTGCTTTTTTCAAGACTCTGTCTTGATCATCACCGTATTTTGTTGTCTTGAACCAAATCGCACCGTCTTGTTCGTATAATTCGCCTTTGTCTTTTAGTGCATTGAAACATTTATCAACTTTGCCTGATTTATGTAAATCAAGTTCTGAATAGAATTTATCAAAATGAACTCGGAAGTTTTCCAATAATTCTTTTTGAACTTTTTCCATATATTCTTTTGCGTAATCTGATAATACTTGAATATCGTCAGTAGGTTTATTTTCTTCTAAGAATTTTTTTGCAACAGGAATTAAATATTCTCCTGCATAATAATTCTTTCTTTCTTCTTCATCTTCAGGAAAATCAATGTTTTCACCAAGCTCCTGTTTAATTCTTATATTTAGAGAACGCCCGAGTTTTTGGATTTGGCTTCCGGCGTCATTTATATAGAACTCTTGATATACATCGTAACCGTAGAATTTAAGAAGGTTTGCTAAAGAACTTCCCATTGCCGCCCATCTGCCGTGACCAATGTGGAACGGTCCTGTTGGGTTGGCAGATACATATTCAAGGTTAATTTTTTCTTTATTTACCCCTTCAGGTTTTCCGTAATTTTCTTTCTTTGTGAGGACTTCTTCAATAACATTTGCAAGCTCTTTATCAGATAATTTAAAGTTTATAAAACCTGCAACAACTGAAGTTGTGTAATTGTCAGTCGGTAAATATTTAACTATTGCATTTGCAATCATAGGTGGTGCAATTCTTGCATAGCGTGCCAATGATGCAACATTTACTGCGAAATCGCCGAAATCAGCATTTTTAGGTTTTTCGGATGTAAGTTTTATGTTATCTGAATTAAGGATTTCTTCAGTTAATTCGCCTAATTCTTTGTTGTTGACTGCTTTTTTTATTGCACTAAGTGTGTCGTTTAATACTAATTCTTTAAACATTCTATGTCCTCTCTATAATGTTTTAATGAGTATATTATAAAACAAACAGAATAAAAAAGGAGAGAACCAATTTTGATTCTCTCCTCAAATCCTATTTAAAAAATCAATTACTTACCGTTAACAGTAGTTTTGAATTTTTTACCAGCTGAGAATACAGGAACTGTTTTAGCTGGAATAGAAATTTCTTTACCAGTTTGAGGGTTTCTACCTGTTCTAGCTGCTCTCTTACGAGCTTCCCAAGTACCGAAACCAACTAATGTAACTTTTTTACCTTTAGCAACTGTTTTTTGGATAGTTTCAACTAATGCGTTTAAAACTTCACCAGCATCTTTTTGAGTAACTTTAGCTTTTTTAGAAATTTCTTGTACCAATTCTTCTTTGTTCATTTTAAGACTCCTTTCTTATTTATTACACCTTTATTATAGGGGATACAAAGAAATTTTCAATAATTTAAGAAAAATATAAAAAAATGGCTAAAATGCAGTAAAATAAGGCATTTGCAAGTTTACATAAGTTTATAATACAGAAAAAATAGTATTTTTAGATGATATAACCATGCTTGTTATAAGCGCTTTTCGGGCATGGGGCTTTTATTTTATTCTAAAAAATGTTAAAATGTTATTGTAGATTATAGTATTAATCGTTTATCCTAATGGTATGAGGAATTAAGTATTATGAGTATTTTTACATCGAAAAAAAGTGCAATGGAGCAAGAAATTTATGAACAACCTGATATTTTAAACGGAATATTAGAAATTGAAGGTGTTGATAAAATTAGTGTCCCAAGTGATGTAACAAAGATAGTGCTTGTCGCAAGCGGTTCTTCATATCATTGTGCCAGATTCTCCGCAGAATTGGTTGGAGAAGTGGCAGGAGTTGAAGCAAGAGCGATATATTCAAGTGAATTTTTGCTTAAAAAAGTAATACCGCATGATAGAGGCACTTTATACGTATTTATTACTCAATCAGGTGAAACTACGGATACTGTACATGCTTTAAAACGAGTAAATGAAGGGTTTGAAGATGAACACGGTAAATATTATTTAGAAACTTTATGTGTTACGAATAATCCGGAATCAACAATTTGGAAAGAAACAAAGTATCATGTAAATTGCCTTGCAGGTAAAGAAAAAAGTATCGCAGCAACAAAATCATTCACCGCTCAGATGTTATGTGTCTTGATAGTTTCCTTAAAAATTGCGGGTAATAAAGGATATAGTACGGATAAGTACATCGAATCATTAAAGGATTTACCGGAAGTGGTCGCAAAAACACTGAAATTAAGAGCAAAAGTGCATCAGCTTGCAGGACTTATTGCAAAACAAAAAGTTGTAGTTATACTTGCCGAAGGGATTTCATACGCAATTGCAAAAGAAGGAGCTTTGAAAATAAAAGAAACTTCTTATATGAACATAAATGCTGCTATAATTGGCGAATTTATGCATGGACATCTTGCGGTTTTGAATAGAAAATCATCGGTTATATTTTTATCAGTTGACGGAATATCCCCTAATGCAGTTGATAATTTGGACAAAATTAAAAAAGAATATAATCCGTCAATTTATATAATCGGAAAACATAATAACAAATATATTTCTAATTTCAATATAAATATTGATTGCAAAAATGAAATCTTGCAAATGTTTTCAAATGCAGTTATTTGCCAAATGTTAGCACTGGAAATTGCTACAAAACTGCACAGAAATATAGATAAACCAAAGGGCTTAAAAAAGGTTGTTAAATAAAATATTAATGTAAATTACATCAGTTTTTATTTGTTATGAATCAGATTTTGGGAAGTGCTCGAGCACAAAATCTATATCTTTATCCCCGCGTCCTGATAAATTAACCAGAATCTTTTTATTTGGATATTGTTTTGCAAGTTTTATCGCATAAGCAACAGCGTGAGAACTTTCAAGAGCAGGAATAATCCCTTCTTCTCTTGATAATTCATAAAATGCATCAATTGCTTCTTTGTCATTCACTGTATCATATTTTACTCTTCCGATACTGTTCAAATAACAATGCTTAGGTCCAACCCCCGGATAATCAAGTCCGCTTGCAACACTGTATGCGTTTGCGATTTCGCCATTTTCGTCCTGCAATAAAAGACATTTAAATCCGTGTATAATTCCGTCTTTTCCGTATGTGATACTTGCTGCATTTTCGCCTAATTTTTCGCCTTTGCCCAACGGCTCAACACCATATATATTTACTTCTTCATCATCAAGGAAACCGTTAAAAATACCGATTGCATTAGAACCGCCGCCAACACAGGCAACAACACAATCAGGCAAAGCACCCGTCATTTCTATAATTTGTTTTCTCGCTTCTCTTCCTACTACAGATTGGAAATGTTCTACCAACATAGGAAACGGATGCGGACCAACAACTGAACCTATTGCATACATTGCTGTTTTATACTCGTTCATATATGCTTTAAAAGCTTCATCAACAGCTTCTTTTAATGTGCCTGCTCCTGATGTTACCGATATTATATTTGCTCCGAGAATTTTCATTCTGTTTACATTAGGTTTTTCTTTTTGAATATCAACTTCACCCATATAAATATCACATTGTAACCCCAACAAGGCTGCTGCTGTTGCCATTGCAACTCCGTGCTGTCCTGCTCCTGTTTCTGCTATAACTTTAGTTTTTCCCATTTTCTTAGCTAAAAGAACTTCTCCAAGCGAATGGTTGATTTTATGCGCGCCGGTATGATTCAAATCTTCTCGTTTCAGATATATATCTGCTCCGTATTTTTTTGATAAATTTTTAGCGTAATATATCGGAGTTTCTCTTCCGCTGTAATGCTTTAATAAATCATTTAATTCGTCATTAAATTCTTTATCATCTTTGTAATAGATAAAATTGTCATATATTTTTTTAAATTCTGCTTTTAACTCATCACTGATATATTGTCCGCCGTAATTACCAAAAAATCCTGTTTCATCAGGTAGTTTTTCTATTTTTATCTTGTTCATATATTTACTCCTTAAAGTTAACAACTATATATTTACCCCAAATATTTTTTCACGATAGCATTTTTATTTTTTAAAATTTTTGCACCTCTTGTTACTTTGCAAAGGCTTACATTCAGTTCTTTTGCGATTTCACGTTGAGTATAACCGCTATTAAGCATTTTAATTATTCGCCATCGTTTGGATAAATCGGCAAGTTCAGATTCAGTTAAAATCTCAAGCAAAAACTGACGGAGATCTTTTTCTTCATTCATTTTACACATTATTTCCGAAAGTTCTTCAATATTATCCATTTTTGCCCCTTTGTTACTATACATAGTAACAGTATAAACCAAGTTTTTGTTTCTGTCAATAGTAACAATAAGATTTGTTAATTTGACTTGAGCGTGCTTTTATAATATCCTTTAGATTGTTGTCAGAACTATTTTGATGACATTATAAAGCAGATAAATAAAGAAGATTGGGGATAAAAATGGATTTTATAACATTAACAATAAAGGTGTTAAAAGTATTGTCTGATATAGCAGGCAGTTACGGATTGGGAATTATTTTATTAACTGTGATTGTGCGTATGGCAATGTGGCCATTGAGTGTTTCGCAACAACGCTCAATGAAACAAATGCAGGCACTTCAACCAAGAATGAAAGCAATACAGGAGCGTTATAAAAATGACCCTCCTACTATGCAAAGAAAGATGATGGAGTTCTATAAAGAACATTACTTCAACCCTATGTCAGGTTGTTTCCCATTATTAATTCAAATGCCTATATTCATTTTGTTATATTCATCATTAATGAGTCCGCAATTTATTCAAATGGCAGGAAATGCGCCATTCTTGTTTATAAACAGTTTAGATGAAACTTTAAGAACTAACGCAGGTATTTCAAAAGACGGTGTTATGGGTGTTTCTACTTCTGCAAGATTTATGGCAGGTAAAAATGCTCTTGTTTATTTAAAACAAGAACCTGCAAGAAATGTTAAAATTGAAAAACCTTCTGATGCCGTACAAATTCAAGGTTCACTTGTTCCCGGACAGCCTGTAGAATTAAAAATTAATCTTGACGATTTGAAAGATTTGAAATTCAGCGAATTAGACAGAGTTGAAAAGGCGGAAGTTGAAGTTACAAATGCAATGACAAAAGAAACTGAATTGATAACCTTTACAAAGAACGGATATTTGTTAACTGCAACATATCCAACAATCCCTGTGCAGTCTAAATTCCATTTTGACATTTTAGGTTTGATACTTATCTTTGGTTTGACAATGGTATTTACTCAAAAAACAATGATGGCAATGAACAAAGGTCAGGAAGTTGATCCGAGCCAACAGGCTATGCAAAAGTCAATGAACCTGTTTATGCCAATAATGTTGTGCGGTACTTTTGTTCTTATCCCAATCCCTGCAGGTGTATTGTTGTATTTGATTTCAAGCAACATTGTTCAAATTTGTCAAACAGTTATCATTAATAAACAGCTTGAAATAGAGTTTGCTCACGAAAAAGACAAAGTTTCTGACGAAGAAGTTGAAAACGCAAAAAGAATTGAAGAAAAGGAGTAAATTGTAATAGAGTACACAGTTTAATCCCCAACAATTTTAGAATAGTAGGTTGGGCATACCTGCCCAACAAATTTAAAGGATAAAAATGCTTGTTTCAGAATTTGATTATGAATTACCGGAAGAACTAATAGCGCAGACACCTGCTCAAAAACGAGAGATGTCAAAAATGCTTGTGCTTGGGAAGAATGGTAATATTGAGCATAAACATTTTTTTAACATTGTCGATTACCTCACAGAAAATGATGTTCTGATTTTAAACAACACAAAAGTTATTCCTGCAAGACTGTACGGTTATAAAGATACAGGTGCAAAAATTGAAATCTTTTTGCTTAAACAGAAAGAGAACAAACAATGGGAAGTTTTAATTAAACCATCAAAACGTGTTAAGGAAGGGACAGAGGTAAAGGTATCAGATTTATTATCTGCAACAGTTCTTCACCCACTGGAAGATGATGGGAAATGGCTCGTTCAACTGCATTATGAAGGTGATATTTATGGTGTTCTTTCTCAGGTAGGTAATGTTCCTTTACCACCATATATTGAACGTAAAATGACAACGGAAGAATTAAAAAAACTTGATTATGACAGATACCAAACCGTTTATGCAAAACACGAAGGCTCTGTTGCTGCACCTACGGCAGGACTTCATTTTACAACAGAGATTATGGATAAATTGAAAGCAAAGGGCGTTCAGATTGGATTTGTTAATCTTACAGTCGGCTTAGGCACATTCAGACCTGTAAAATGTGAAAATGTTCTTGATCATAAAATGGATTCAGAAGAATACCATATTCCAAAAGAAACTGCAGAACTTATAAATAATGCCAAAGCACAGGGTAAAAAGATTGTTGCAGTCGGAACAACTACCGTCAGAACTTTAGAAAGTGCATGGAAAGAGTTTGGGGAAATAAAAGAGTGTACTTCAAATTCAACTTTATTTATTTACCCTCCTTATAAGTTTGGAGTAATTGATAAACTTATAACAAACTTTCACCTTCCAAAATCAACACTTTTGATGCTTGTATCAGCGCTTGCAGGCAAAGAAAATATAATGAATGCCTATAAAGAGGCAATAGCTAACAAATACCGTTTTTACAGTTACGGTGACTGTATGTTTATTTCGTAAATGGAAAATGGAAAGTGGAAAATGGAAAACATAGTCGGGTTTCACCCAATCTACGAGCTTGTTGGGTTTCACACAATCTACTATCTATTTTTATATATCATCATAAACCTTTTAGGATATCTTTTAAATTACCGTCAAATACTCTCATCAACTTTTCTAAATGCGATATAGCAAAACCATAAGCAGTACCGTTCTCAATTTTTTGAAGATATTGTTTTCTGATGCCTGATTTTATTTATAATTCTTTCAATGTCAAAGTATATTTTTCTCTTAATTCTTTTATATTTTTACCCAAAAGTTTAAATTTGTATTTTATATTCGTATTCATCCACGTTACCTTTATCTATAAATTTATGGACTTTTCTCATATTATATAGATAAATTATAAGAAAAATCTATAAAAAAGTCAAACATTCTATAAAAAAGTATAATTCTTTATAAGAGGACTATACGATGACTGTAAAAGAAGATATTAAAAGTTTGTTAGCAAAAGAAAGTTGGACAATAACAAAAATGGCAAAAGAGATGTCTAATAAGACAGGTAAAAAATATTCGATAAAAACACTTTCTCAAAAATTAACGAATGGTACATTACGATATGATGAATATAAAAGTATTATAGATATTCTTGGATATGAAATTAAATTAGAACGTAAAAAATAAAACAAATATTTTAACAAGAAAATTGGTAGGTTGCTGCCTTTAGATGCCCCCTATAACTCTTTAATTACCTGCTCAGTATAGGAAGAGGACAATTTTTCATTTCCCGATTTCAACTTTTAATTTCCCATTTTTTATCGCCCCTCACCCAAATTTCTAATATTTTATAAATAAAACATAAGAAATTTGACCTCTCCCACTGAGAGGTTAT
>OMPX01000153.1 GCA_900313115.1 uncultured bacterium | reverse complement strand
GGCAGCCGAAGCAACCTATCAGGCAGGACTTGTTCTTGATCCGACAAATCTTGATTTATTGCTATCATTAGGCGACTTGTTGATGGTTAAGGGAGATTTGGATAAGGCAATCAGAACTTATTGTGACGGCATAACTCTCGCACCTGATGATTTTATGACTTATGCTAAAGCAGGTTTAGCTCTATGGGAAAAGGACTATGTAGAAGAAGCCATTGTCTCTTTCCATAAATCAATACAATTGAACCCTAATTTCGAAATATCACAAAACAATTTAGGTGTTGTCTATCTTGATGGTATGGGAACACCAAAAGAAGCGGTAGAGTATTTTGTAAATGCGATTCATTTGAATCCTAATTATACTCTGGCGTATTTCAATGCCGGACGAGCATATCAGGCACTTGGGGAACAGACCAAGGCTGCCGAATATTATCAGATGGCGCTTGATTTGAATAATATCACGCACGAACTAAACGATGATGATATTAAATCGAGGTTATATGACTTATTTAATTAACAACGACGTGTTTTGAAGCTGACAATTTGTCAGCTTTTCTTTTGGGGGTAAATATTGGGGGTAAATATTGGGGTAACAACGTGGTTAAATTAGTTATAAAATATTAGATAAATTTACATATAAAGAGTTAGCACTCGGCTGAATAAAATGATTAAGTTATTATTGCAAATATTATTATTTATGTTTTCTTTCCTGTTTAATGCTATAATCGTTCTATGAGAATATTAGGGATAGACCCCGGTATGGCTATTGTCGGGTACGGTTTGATAAAATTTTATAACGATGAGTATGAACTTGAAACATCAGGCTCTATTCAAACAAGTAAAAATTTGAGTGATTCTGAGCGTTTGCTTGAAATATATAATGACCTTTCCACTATTGTTGAAAAATATAAGCCTGACTGTGCCGCTATTGAGAAACTGTATTTTTTTAAAAACCAAAAAACAATTATTCCTGTTGCAGAAGCGAGAGGTGTCATACTTACTGTTTTGCAAAAATATGGAATTGATGCTTATGAATATACCCCTATAGAAGTAAAACAAGTGCTTACAGGCTATGGCAGAGCTTCCAAAAAAGAGGTTGAGCAAATGGTAAAATATACTCTTTCATCAGATGCTTTACCAAAGTTGGATGATACGGTAGATGCAGTAGCGATTGCGATTTGCCATAGCAGAAATTTATCTCTTAAATAGTTTATTTTAAAAAATGAAAATTTTCTCTTAAATTTATAAAATATATGTAACGTTTTGTAAAAATTTTACATTTCTTTTTTCTGCAAAAATTTCTAAAAAAATTGATAAATTTTTCTTTGAAAAATTTTATTTATAATTTTTTATTTTTTATAATTGTTAAGTTTTATTACAAAAATAACTAAAATTGAAAAAATTTTTTCTAAAATAACGCCATAAATTGTAAAGAATTGTAACAAAAATCTCAATATTAACGTTGATTAATTAAAGATTAACGTCAATATTGCCGTAAACGTTAATAAGGGAAAATTATAGGAAAAGTCGTTACTATGGGTATGTCATCATCACAAGCTAGATTATTGAATCTGACTGCAAGAATGCACCAGATTGAATACAAAGCTGCTAAATTGGAAGCTCAAAAGCTCCAAATGGCAAATGAGTCAGCTCGTGTTTATAATGAATACCTAAACGCATTAGATGCTACTAAAATTCAAGCTTTTACACTTGCGACAGATGGTACTTTATCTGCTCAAAACGTAACATTGGCTGCTTTAGAAAATGTATCAAACAACTTTGCTAAAACATTATATTTAACTGAGCCTGAAACAGGTAAAATGTATATCACAAACGCAATGAAAACTAAGTATCATTTAGATGGTTCAGGTGTAGTTGGTGATGAAGTTACATTTATGCATACTGCAGGTTTTGAATCTGTAATTCTCGGATATGATTCAGTTGCAAACACTACTCCAACAATCACTTATACAGGAGCAGACAATTATATCGGTGCGACAACTGTTACAAGACAAGTACCTGTTACACCTCCAACTGTTGGTTTCCAAGAGGTAGATCCAATTAACGTAAATGTACCTGCAGATGCAATATCAATGTCTACAGTTAATATTTCTGACAACTTTGACACCACAAAGACTTATTCAATCTCAAGCGCTGCTGATTTAGTTAAATTGAAAACAATGACTAATGACGGAAAAGATACACAAGGTGTTAATTTTGTACTAACTCAAGATATTTATATGGATGGAGTAACAGGTTGGGAAGGCATTGGTAAAGGCGCTACAAACAACTATACAAATGCATTCAAAGGAATATTTGATGGTAACGGTTTTACAGTATATAATTTGAGTGGCAGTAATGGTTTATTTGGTGCGGTGTATGGTAATCAAGGTTCTGTAACGGATGTACATGCTATCACCCCTGCAACATATGGTGTAGTTAAAAATGTAAACGTAAGTAATGCAAACGTAACATCAACAGGTTCAAACAGAGGTGTTTTAGCAGGTTATGTAAGAAATGCATATATTGAAAATGTTTCAGTATCTGGTAGTATTACTGGTGCTGGTTGGGTTGGTGGAGTGTCTGGTCAAAATGAATATAGCGTTATCAAAAATGCAACGTCAGCTGCTAATGTAAATGCAACCAGTTCTTGTATTGGTGGTTTAATCGGTCACGATACAAGTGGAACCGTTGTAAACTGTGTATCATCAGGTGATGTTATAGGTGGCAGTAATGTAGGTGGTTTAATCGGTCACGAACATAATGGTGGCTCAGGTCAGATTTATTCTTGTTCCGCTAACAACTCTAGTGTAAGAAGACAAAATGGTGATACAAGTACAGTTGGTATATTTATAGGTGCCGTTGATAATAGTTGTACTGCAACCGTAACAGACAGTAAATATAACAGTGCTGCAGGTGTAACAAATACTGTTGGTTCTGGTGCAGGAAATGTTCAATCAGCTAACAGTGGTGATGCAGCGTTAGTTGCAGCTCAAATGAAGAATGTTTTAACTACTGAAATCAAATTGCCTACTCAAGCTGCTATGAAAACAAATATTGCAATGGTTATCGATAAAGCAGGTATTACTGTCCCTGCTAATTTTGCAACAAAATTACAACAATGGTTAACACCATTTTATACTCAAGACCCATTATTAAACGATGGTTCTTTAAAAGAAAATTCTTTAAAACTTGCTAGTATCAATAACTACATCAATGCTTATTTAGAACATAATCAAAATCCTGATATTGTACAAAAATTAGTTAATGATATTGTAAACAAATCATTAGCAGCAACTACGGCATATCAAAAAGATTATACAATTACTCAAGAATATGAATATACTTGTTATGAACTACCATCATCACCAAATGCAACAAAAACATTTGAATTAACAACAGGTTCAGTTGAAAATATCGCAGGTAATTTATACACTGCTTTAAGAAAAAATGGGCATGCTGACACTCTTATATATTCAAGTGATGTAGTAAATGTTCAAAATTGGTTAAAGAATAAAGTCGGTTCAACATCAGCTGCTCAAAAAGTTAATTTAGCTGAAATTAATAGTTACGTTACAGGTATTTTGAATGGTTCAATTACCGATACAACTGAATTAGAAAATATGTACAATGCCTTTTCTGCAAATACTGGATACACATATCCAGCAGCTAAAAAAATATATCCATCAAATGCAACTACATACAATATCACATTAGAACAACATGACCAAGCTTGTGAAAGTGATTGGAATACTGATTTACCGGAAGTTGTTGAAGCTTTAGAATTTTATCAAAGAATTAAAAATGGTTATATTTTAGTAGATGACACACAAGCAAATAGTAACGAATATTTAACTAATATTGTTAACGCAGGTGCAGCAATATTTAACGAAGTTGATAAAAGAACAAAAACAAGTTTTGAAACAAGTGTTTCTATTAATACTGGTTTACAGGAAGTATCAGATGAAACGCTTCTAAGAAAAGCAGAAGCAAAATATGAAGCTGATATGAGAAAAATTGACAGAAAAGACAGAATGTATGACACAGAATTAGCAGCATTAGACAACGAAAGAAATGCTATCAAATCTGAAATGGAAACATTGAAAACTGTCGCAAAAGACAACGTAGAAAGAACATTCAAATTGTTCGGCTAGGGGTAAATTATAGTTTATCGGCAAAGCCGATAAACTATAAAGTGATTAAGTGACTAGGTCATTAAGTGACTAAGAAAATTATTCTTAACCATTTAATGACAGTTTAGTTGTACATAATAAATATTATCATTCTATTAAAAATTTTTACCCTCTCCTATAATTTAGGAGAGGGTAATATTCGTTGTAACAAGTT
>OMPX01000117.1 GCA_900313115.1 uncultured bacterium | reverse complement strand
CAAGAAAATGGGACTATCGTCATCACAAGCAAGATTGCTCACCTTAACAGGTAGAATGCATGACATAGAAAGAAAGGCTCAGAAGATACAGGCTGACAAGCTTCGTCTTGCCAATGATTCTCGCCGTGCTTATGACAACTACCTCATTGCACTTGATTCACAAAAACTTCAATATCAAACAATTATGCAAGACGGTTCTATTGCTTACGAGGATGCAACATTAGCAGCATTAGAAAACGGAAGTGTATCATCATATAGTGGTGCAAAATCAAGCAAAACATTTTTACTTCAAAACGCGCAAACAGGTGAAATTTTTGTAACACCTGAGTTTGCTGCTCAATATGGAATTACAAATAGCGGTACAACAAGTGTTGGAACCTTAGAAGAATTTTTAACAGCAAACGACGCAGAAAAAGAAGAAGTTATGGAAACCGTAACAAATTACAACGATGTTTCCAATATCCACGGTGTAAATAACGGATTTGTTGCAGGTCAGGCTGCTCCTGATACAATTGAGTATTCAGTATTAGGAACATTCACTCCTGCAAGTGTCGATTCAGTATCAGGTGCTCAATATATTGTAACTGCTAACACTATGCCAACTATGAGTGTAACAGCCTGCACAACATCTTCTGCAACATCACAAAATAAACTTGGTGATTATATATTTGGAAATGCAACGTATAACTATTTTTCAACACCTTATACTTTATCGTTAAGTACAAACATAAAAGATTTATTATTTTCAAATAAACAAAATGCTAGAGATGGATATGGTGATCTAATATACAAAGGCAGTAGTAACATTGATTTTCACTATACACCAGAAAGTGACTTAGATAATTTAACAATCCAACAGTACTTTGAATATGTAAAAAATAACAATCCTGCGGGATATTTTGATTATCAATCCAACTCGGATGGCAGCTTTTCGTTTACGACAAAACAAGCTGTTTCTTCAAACTATGTACTGCCATCATTGTCAACAAAAACAACTAATGCAGATGGCTCAGTGACGTATACAATTCCTGCCGGAACAACATATAATAAACTACAAAATCAAACATATTCATTTACTACAGCTGAGCTAAATTCAACGATGGAAGAATTATCAAATTCAAAGGGGTGGAATATTGACTTTTCGGCAACTAATGAAATAACACGTGGTTATATGAATCATGTTGTTAACGGTATCGGAGCTATATCAGCAGGAGCAACTCATATTTCAGATAAGAGTTCGTATGCATATACCTCAAGTACAACCTTGAGAGAGATTTTACAATGGATCGATGGTGATACAAGTAACGCAACCTTCTCTGAAAGCGGCAGCAGTGGAACACTTACAGTTACAAACGGATATGTTTATACAAGCAGTAGTGATACACCTGCAGGTGGTGGTAGTGTTACATCAAAAGGTTCAATCACAAATACTCCAAGCACAACAGATATCAAAGAATATTTTGCTCTTCAAATGTATAACAACAACATATCAGGTCCAAGCTATGACGAACACTTAACTTACTTAAACAGTCTCGGATATAATGACTATCAATGGGCTAGCATATACTATAAAAAAGATGATGCTCTGACTACAAAATTATATAATCATGATGCTATCAACAGTTATATAGATTCTACTTGGGATACTACCCACTATAATTTGACACAAAGCACTGATGATAACTATGTGGTTGAAAATGCAGTCAGCACTACTGCAACATCACCTTCTAAAGCTGATATTATCTTAAAACTTGCTGAAAAAATGAATGAACAAGATTCTTCTAAAAACATTAACGAATACAAAACTCAACTTGAATCATACTTCAACTCATATAACAACAATCAGATGGCAAGTATCAGTTCTCATTATAATAACGCAACAGAATGGGCAGATATAGCATTAAAATTAAGAACAGGCGGTAATATTTCTTCTTATACGAGCGATTTAAACGGTTATACCGTAACAATGAGCACAAATGCACTAACACTACATGATGAAACTATTGAAGGAGAAGTTGGAAAAGATACTATACAAGTTCCGACACTTGAAGGTATTGCATCAAACTTGGTTGTGGCATTTAGAAAAGCAGGATATGAAAATATTGACGAAAACTTTATTAAACAAAAATTAGAATCTTTATACGGTACAGCCAATGATTCTAATAACGCTACTTTAGCTAATATTAACAAATGTGCTTATGATTACTTAAGTGGTACAGGTTCAGTGACATCGTTATATAATCATATTTATAATAATGCTACATTAAGTATCCCTGCAACATATACCGCAACATCAAACTTGTATGAAAGAAAAAATCTTGGTAAAGCAAGTGCAACTTATGGAACAAAACAACAAGGTACAGGAGTAAAGGAATGGAAAAAAGATTCTAACTACTATAGTCTTGTTGCTCAGTATAACTCATTAAAACAACTTGACGGAAACAAATATGTTATAGTTGACGCAGACATAGCTGAATCAACCGAATTTGTAAATAATTATATTGAATCAAACTTAGGTGTATTCATTGAATTCAATGCAGGTCAAGAAGTAGAAGATATGAAACAAACATCAGTAGCAATAGAAACATCATTAAGAGACGTTAGCGATGAAAAAGATGTAAGAAAAGCAGAAGCTCAGTATGAAGCTGATATGAGAAAAATTGATAAAAAAGACAGGCAATACGATGTTGAGTTAGCTAAATTTGACAACGAAAGAAATGCTATCAAATCTGAAATTGAAACACTTAAAAATGTAGCAAAAGATAATGTTGAAAGAACATTTAAATTGTTTGGCTAATTTATAGATGTGATATAATCAATCAGTTCATCACGTTTTATTGTGATAACTTTATATATTATTTCTGCAGTATCGACAAAACGTGTTTTGTCTTCAAATTTTTCTCCTCTAAAAAATGAGCGTTTTTTAGGTGCGGACAATATGTCATTTTTTAGTGTCCACAGGCTTTCAAATATGTCTGAGTCAATATATCTATATGCATCAGACATAAATAAAAATAAGTCTTTCAGTATATCTTCTGTTTCTTGTATGTTATTGTATTTTAATGCTCTAATTAGTTTATGGACAAAATCAAGCATTTTATTGTAAAAGTTTGTTATTCTCATTTTCTTTTGAATACCTTTTCCTGTAAGGTATTTCATTGAATCTGAGTATCCAATATTAATTAGGTTTGTTCTTTCATCTTCTGACATGTTGAAATTAATGACGACAACATCTCCTGTTGTTATTTTAATATAGTCATATTTATCATTATCTCCGAAAACATCTATTATAAAATCAGTTGAAGCTGAGGTCATGCAACTGTATATTGAGTTAAAAAAGTCTAGCGGGTTGCCGTCTTTTTCCACTGTCTCACCTTCAAGTCTAAATTCTAAGACTCTACAATCAGGGCAATTTATATTTTTTGAAAGCCTCCATAATGGTATTCCTTTTAATAAATCACCGTCAACTAACCTACAGTCCTCCATTTCCACTGGAGGCATGAGCCCCGGCATACTGCAAGAAATTCTGATTGCGGAGGCTACTTCGTAATCAGGGGTTTCAAAATTAGAAAATTCTACGCAATTGAAACTGTTTAAGTCTGTTGTTAATACAACTAAGTTTCTCGATAGCATTCCGAATGTGACAGGAGGATTTTCACCTTTTTTGTAGTCATTACCGTAGTATTTTGTCTCAATAGATTCCCTTACCCAATCCGTAAAGACATTTCCTTTGCTGATTGCAAACTCTTTGTTTATCCCAAATCGAATATCTTTAAAGAGTTCAAAATTGACTTGCATAAAGAGTTCTTTTATTTCGTCTGCATCATAGCCCACAGCTAAAAAAGCCGCAACAATTGAACCAACAGAAGAACCTGCAAGAGTTTTTACATTAATACCAAGCTCTTTTAAAGCTCTGATAGCACCAACATAAGCAAGTCCTCTGACTGCTCCTCCTCCAAATATGCAAGTATATGAACCATTCATAACCATGGCGTAATTATATAATAAACTGTTCTTATTTTAAATAGGTAAGTAAATTAGAGTTTAGCAAACTTCGTTTGCTAAACGGTGACTAAGTGAATCGTGACTAAGTGACTAAGTAATGCCAGTGTGTAAATTTTTGCACTAAATATCCTGTTGTTATTGGTGTAAGTTATTGATGTTTGCAAAACGGTGACTAAGTGAATCGTGACTAAGTGACTAAGAAGAATTAACTTGGAAAAGTTGGCATAAAAACTTATACGGTTAAGAAAGATGACGCAAATGTTTCGAGAGATTATTTTAAGAAAACTGCTTTTATTGCTTCTATCATAGAGTCAGGATTTGCAATATTTTTTCCTGCAATATCGAAAGCTGTGCCGTGGCTTGGTGAAGTTCTTATTATATCAAGTCCTATTGTTGTGTTTACCGTTTTTTCTGCGGCAATTGTTTTAATAGGGATTAGACCTTGATCGTGGTACATTGCAACGTAACATGTATAAGGGGCTTTTGTACCGTTATGAAAACTTTTACCTGCATTAACAAATAGAGTATCTGATGGTAATGGATTTGTGATATCAATATTTTTTTTGCGTAATTGTTCAACTGCAGGTATTATGGTATCAATTTCTTCATATCCTAATATTCCGCCTTCGCCTGCGTGTGGATTGAGAGAACACAGAGCGTATTTAGGGTTTTTGATATTTCTTGTGTTTTTATAATAATTATCTAATCGTTGAATTTTTTCTAAAATAAGTTCTTTTGTTATATTGATATCTTTTAGTGCGCAGTGACGTGTTAGCAATAGTACATCAAAACAGCTTGATGTGAAAAGCATTTCTGCTTTTTGTCCATCATGTGCAAGAAAATGCTCAAGAACTTCAGTTTGCCCGTTGAATTTGTGTCCTGCAAGGTGTAATGCTTCTTTTGATACAGGGGCAGTCACTATTGCCTTTGGTGAAATCTCGCAAGCTTTTTTCAAAGACTTGAAACAAAATTCGCCTGATTCTTTTGAGAGTGTTCCATATTTAACCGTTCCGTTAAAAGGAATATCAATGATTTCGTAGTCCTGATTTAGTTTTGGATAATTTTGAAGATTTTTTTTGTTAGTAATGAGTACAATATCCTCACGTTTAATATTCAGCTTGTTTAGAGCTTTAATTGTAATTTCTGTACCAATACCATTTATATCGCCTGTTGTTATGGCTATTTTATTCTTGTAATTGCTCATGTTTATCAATATAATTTAAAATTTCTATCAATGTTCTCGGGTGTCCAAGGTTCCCTGATTTTGTGATAATATATTGTCCTTTGTTGTCCATGCATAAAGCTATTGCAGGGGCAACCTCGTCTTGCATAATTAGTTCTTTTGCTGAAATAGCATCACAGCATTTGTAAGAAGTTTCTCCTCCGAGCAAGATAAGTATAGCTTGTTTTTTATTCAAAATTTGTTTTGTTAATTCGGCAATGTAATCAGTAATTTTTCCTGCAAATTTCGCTCTCGTAAGTTCATCTTTTAATGAATCATCAGAAAAACCGTCAAAATTATCTAAGAGTTTTGATGAGTGAACAAGGACTATATTATTCTCTCCAAGCTTGTCGACAATATCATTTACAAAGTTTTCATCTACTCCGTGTAAAATGGTTTCAGCACTAAGCGCAATAGACTCTACATCATAATCATAACTTTTTTCTAATTGTTCAATTTGATTTGCATTTATTTGTGTTGCACTCCCCGAAATAATAAGCCGAGGTAATCTTGGTAGTTGAATATTTTCACAACCATCAATATCACCTTCAGGAAGCCAGTGTTTTGCTAAAATGTTCCCTGTTGCTGCTGTTCCTACAGGTAATATCTTATAATTTGATTTATCAATAGCCAAAACAATCTGTTCTATATCGGTAAGACTTGATGCATCTGCAATAATTAGTTTTTTACCCTCTTTGATAAGTTCATTTATTTTCATCAAAATAGGTCCTGCCCCATTCATAACAGTTTTTAACTCAATTGAAGCAACAAGTTCTTTATCAGTATCATTTAATTGAGATTTTAAAAGTGATGGTACGTGTGATTCTGTAATTGGAGAATGAGGATCTCTTGCCATTTCTGTTCTGCCAATAGGAACACCTTTTGAAAGGTGGTAACCGCCTACTGTAATTCTACCCTCAGACGGGAATGCAGGAATAATGATTGCTGCATCATATTCAATAGCATTTAGCATTGCAAGAGTTTCTATTGCAATATTTCCCCTTAGCGTAGAATCAATCTTTTTATAAAAATATTCTAAATTTAAGTTTTTATTTAGATTATCAACAGTTTCAATCATTCTGAGTTTTGCTTCATCAGAATTAATATTACGAGACTCGGTTGAAATTGCCCAAATTTCAGTGTTTAAATCACTTGTTGGAGGCATAGTGTAATCCAGTAATATTTTCGTTTTTGCATTACATTTTTTAAATTGTAATGCCGTATCATTAGCCCCTGTTAAATCATCTGCAATAATTCCGACTAAATTAGAAATAATCATTATTCAGCGTCTCTCTTAGATCCTAATAATCTTATATTTGTTGCAGTAATAATATATGATTGTCGGCTTTCTCCCGATTGATCAGTCCAATTTGTTGTTCTGATTCTTCCTTCAACTGCAGCCAATCTTCCTTTTTTTAAATAATTATGAGCAAACTCTGCCTGCTTATCCCAAACTTCAAAATTAAACCAATCTGTAACTTCTGATGATGTCTTGCTGTCCCAACGATTTACTGCAAGTGAAAAAGTTGTTCTTGATTTACCTGATTCATAATATTTTGGAGCTTCCGTATCACGTCCTGATCTGCCCACTACTACAACTGTATTCATAATATCTCCTTAAAATCTTTTTAATATTGTATCATGGTAAATTATTCATTATAATTTATTGTAAAATTTTGTTAATAATAGGGCAAATTAATGTATTTATTTGCGTTATATTATGTGTGTGGACTAATTAATAGGTGTGAAGATGGTAATAAATAACAATGTTGATTTAACCAACAATTACGCAAGTTTAGAAAGTTTTAGATCAAATAAACCGGTATCTCAGCCAAGTGCTGAAGTTGTTTCTGCTCCTGTAAAACAGGATGAAGTTGCTATTTCACCTGAAACTAAACAACCTGAGCCGGCTGATAAAACAGAAGAGAAAAAATCTTTTATTAGAAGATTTAAAGACGGAATGGCATCTATTAAAAAGTTCTTTATAGGTGTAGGTGAATACACAAAAGGCACTGTTAAAGGCATCTTCTATGGTGGTATCGGTGCAGGTGCAGTTCTTGGAGCTGATGCAATAATGGGTGCTTCAAAGATAATCAAGAATGCGAAAGCTGGTGAAGTTGCAGGAAAAGCAGTTAAAGTGTTATCAACCAAAGGCAAGGTCGCAGCAGGTGTTGTCGGCTTAGCAGTTCTCGGATACCAATTATTTAAAGCAAGTTTGAATGCATCAGAGAAAAAAGCTAATGTTGACCACAGATGGGGTTCAGGGCACAATCAAGGGTAGATAATAAATCATTTTGGAGAAAAAAGCTGATGGATTTAACTATTAATAACTCTACTAACTTTGGTTCAGGATATCATCTGTATTTTTATACTTCTGAGGGCAAACGTATTGTTTCTGATGAAAACATGAAAAAATGTCTTCATTACGTTGAAGCCCATCTTAATAATTCAAAGAGAGTTCAAGGCAAACGTAATATGGATTTAGTTGATACTGTTCGTTTTGGTCAATACGGCAAAGATGGTAAAAGAGTTGGTGGGGATAGAGACTACTTTTACAACAATAAAATCAGAGCTGTTATTGATAAAACAAAAGGGAAAGTTCAAGGTTTTATTAATGTTGTTATGGGTGATGATGTAAATGTTGTAAATAAGAAATTTGGCGCTCCAATCGGGCAGGCAAAACATGTTAGTATTGCAAGAACTGGCGGAACAAAGTCATTTGAAACATCTGATGCTGTTGGAAGATATATTGAAAGTGCACCTGACTATGCAGAATCAAAAGCTGTTTATAGGGGTGGAAAAAGAGTAGCTTTGGGTGTCGTTTTTGATCCTGTATACAACAAAAAAGGAAACCTGAAAGGTTTCGAATATAAAAGAGCAGGCTTTTTTAACGAAGAAAACGTAAAATAAATTTATGATTGCATTCTCTGTTCGCTAACGTGCTTATAATAAGCTACTTGTAGTGTTGCAGGTGCATATTTGATTTGCTCTTCGTGTTCATCAAAGTATTTAAATACATCATCTTGTGTAACAATTCTATGTTTATTCATAAATTGTTTTAGTTGGTCATCACCTTGTATATATGCCTCACATGCCAAATCTGAGTGTGTATTTGCAAATTGAATTAAGTGGTTTGTAAAATGGTTCTTAATTTTTTCAGGCATTTCATTAAAATGGCTTATAAGCTCGCTCATAGCTTTGCCCAAAGGCATATTTTTAAATTCAGCAATATTTATACCTGATTGGGCAGCTTGTTGTCGAATAAGATTAAGATGTGATAATTCTTCCGATTTTGCTCTTGTTTTGACAACGGTTTCTTCGTCAGCTTGTATTTGATTGCCGTATAATGTTTCATAAGATTCTCTTAATGCAGCAACTTCATTTGCGTAGCTGCTTGAAATCGGATTACTTGCATAATTGTAGTTTGTTGATGAGGCATTTCCCGATGGACCATTTTGTTGAACATATGTAGCAGTTGACAATACGTTATTTAAGATATTTGTTCTTGCAGAATCCGTACTATTTGATTGAATATTTTTAATAATATCAATGATTACTCCGATTCTTTCAGAGTTATCATTTGTATATTGATTTAATGAGTCTTCGCTACCGTGTTTATAAATAGAATTAGTAACTGCACGGAAGAAGGCATCATCTAAATTATCAACACCTAATTGTTTTGAATTTTCAGCTATGATATTACTGATGGATTCTTTATACTCATCAGGAGTATCATCTGAATCAGCGACAGTTGCAGAAAGTGCAGCTAAGACACCATTATCTTTTGTATCACCAAATGCATCTTGGATTGCATCAGATACATATGCCTGCAATTTAACTTGAAATTCTTGTAAGTTATCATTTATTATGTCTTCAGTCATTGCACTGGCAAATATATTTGTATGTGCATTACGAACACGTTGAAGTGCTATTTGTTTTTGTACATCAGGATCTTTTAGATTTTTGTCAGCAAATGCCTTTCTTTCGTAATCAGTGAGATTTCCTGCTTCAATATCTTTTAATACTTGACTTACATAGCTTTCCGAATCATTAAGATTCATATCCTGAAGAATTCTCTTACCGATTGCTTCAACAATCAAATCCATACGCTTTTGAGGATTTTTTTCGTTTCTTATATCATCACTAATACCATAAAAATTATCAAAATCAGCTTGTGAAATTTCACCTGTATGTCCTTTAAAGGCTGTATGAATAGCTTGAGCATCACCTAATGTTTTAATTAAAACTTCTTTTACCAACTTTGTTTTTGTTCCTTTATCAAGCCCTTGAACTTGTTTAACAACATCTGTAATTGAAAGTTTCTTTAAATCTTCAGGTTTTATATTTAGTGCCTTTGACATTTGAGAAACTAGTTGTTCCATTTTTTCAGGAGTGTCTAAATTCCTTGCTGTACTGATAATTGTAGTCGCAACAGTATCATCATTAGTTAGTACGGACATTAAGTTTTCTAAATCTTCAGAGTTACTGCTTTTCATAACGATTTGAAAACACTTCATCAATTTTTCAATATCCATTGAAACAGCTTTTTGAGCTAATTCATCAGGTGACATAGAAGATACATCAACACCTAATGCTTGGGATAAAGCTGCTTTTGCAGAATTTGACAACACTAAAGGTTTGAGTTTATGATTATTATTGCCTGATGTAGTTGTTCCTTCCTGCGCGTCTGTATGTTCGGTCCCGACTGATGAATGAGTATTAACATCAGCCTTTTTGATAGTAATTTTTTGTCCTACTTTAAGAACATTGATGTTTGCACCTATTTCACTACGATTCATTCTATATAATTCATATACATCAACATTAAAATCTTTTGCAATCTTACTTAAAGTATCACCTTTGACTACGGTATATACACCGCCAACGGCAACTCTTTTACCTGAATTGCTTGTAATATCTTTCGGTTCATCCTTTTTTGAAATAAACGCATTATATTCTTGCTCAGATATAGTGTCATCAGGATCTGTATTTGCTCTGTTAAACTCATCAAGCAAATTATACTTTTCCGCATCAGATTTTTTCATTCCCGTCCAAATCGTCTTTGGTTTATCTCCCGCACCCCAAGGATTAGACGTGCTTGACTGTGTGGCACTGCCTGAGCCGTTTTCTTTAATATTCAAATCTCTAGGTTCATTTACGACCATGACAAATAAAGCTCTTTTATCTTATACGTTATATATATAAAGTTTTATATTTTGTTTGGCTTTCAGGCAATTAAAATATTGTTACATTTGTTACAATATGCTAAAATTAGCGTATTGAGGGATTTCTCAAAACTTAAAATTTATAGTAAAATTTTTGTATGAATATGTTAGAAATTAAAAATTTAAATCTTTCTTTTAATTTGGAAAATGGTTTATTTCAAACGTTGTATGATGTATCTTTATCTTTGAAAAAGGGGCAAATACATGCGCTTGTTGGAGAATCAGGATGCGGAAAGTCCATGACGGCAATGAGTATAATAAAATTGCTTCCTAAAAAAGCTGTTATAACCTCAGGTGAAATTTTGTTTAATAATCTTGATATCTTAAAATTATCAGAAGCACAAATGAGAAATATTAGAGGTTCAGAAATTGCTCTTATCCCGCAAGATCCGATGACTTCTTTGAATCCGTTGTATACTGTGGGTGATCAAATTTTAGAAATAATTAAAAAAGATAAAACCTTGTCAAAAAGTGATGCAATAAAAAAAGCTGAAGAAGTTTTAGGTTTGGTTAAAATACCAAATCCAAAAGAAAAAATGAACTCTTATCCCCATGAGTTATCAGGCGGAATGAAACAGCGTGTAATAATTGCAATGGCTCTGGCTACAAATGCCGCAATTATTATTGCGGATGAACCGACAACCGCTCTTGATGTTACAATTCAGGCGCAAATTATGAAACTGTTAAATGAAATTAAAAATGAATATAATACATCAATATTGCTTATATCACATGATTTAGGTTTGGTTGGAGAATATGCTGATAAAATATCCGTAATGTATTCAGGCAGAATTGTAGAAAATGCTCCAACAAAGGAATTTTTTACAAATACAATGCATCCTTATTCAAAAGCCTTGATGGAGGCTCTTCCTGCAAATTGCACATCTGATATATTAAAAACAATAGACGGACAACCTCCTAGTATACAGGAAAATATTGTTGGCTGTCGCTTTTCTCCACGATGCGACTTTTGTGATAAAAATTTATGCTCACAAATACCTTTACTTCAAGAAAAATGTGAGAATCATTTAGTTGCTTGTCACAAGGTATAAATAAATTCTTTTTATTTTTTGTATTTTGAGGTAAAATAATTTTACCTAAAAATGAAAGGAGTGCCTAATGGCTAAAGATTGTAGTTTTGATATTGTATCAGAATTTGATAAACAAGAATTGGTAAATGCGATAGATCAGGTAAACAGAGATTTAACCACACGATTTGATTTGAAAAACTCCAATTCAACCGTAGAATTAGATGCAGACAAATCAATTACGGTAACTACTGCAGATGAAATGAAATTAAAAAACATTGATGATATATTGCAATCGAAATTGATTAAAAGAGGGTTAAGTATAAAAATATTGGATGCGCAACCGATTGAAAACGCATTAGGCGGAAATGTAAGACGTGTTTATAACCTAAAAAAAGGATTAACTCAGGATTTAGCAAAAAAAATAGTTTCTGAGATAAAAAATACTAAATTAAAGGTACAAGCCTCTATTCAGGGTGAACAAGTCAGAGTTACCGGAAAAAGTAAAGATGATTTACAAGAAGTAATTAAATTCATTAGAGGAAATGAAGATAAATTTGATTATCCTCTTCAATTCACAAATTACAGATAATAAATAAAAAATAAGGCGGTAGAGATTCTACCGCCAATAATTTAGTTTAGTTTGTATTTTAATTGGTTATTTTAGTAAGGTTATTATTTATTATGCTTCTGTAACTTCTGTTGCATCATTTCCGTTTGAGAATAATGAACCTAACAAGGCTATACCGCCACCTATAATAGCACCTGTTACAGTACCGATACCAGGTACAATTGAACCAATGGCAGCTCCAGCTGCTGCTGCACCACCAACACTTAACGTAGTACCTGCGACTTTACCAACACCTTTTAAGAATTTCTTGCTTGAGTATCCTTCAACTTTTACACCGGTCATATATGCTTCGATTTCTTCTGAAGTTGCTTTGTGATGGTTACCAAGTGTCAAACCTTGCATAAATCCGTTTTCCAAGTACCCTTCATCACTTTGTCTTGCGTCCATACCAATAGTTGTTCCGTTGATTGCTTGGTATGCTCTTGAGATTGTTGCTTTTATTGATTGTTCAAAATTCAATCTGTCTTGATGATTTGTTATTTCACGACCATAGTTTCTGCTTACTGCTTCAAATACTTCATCATATAATCGTGCAGCTTTACCATATTCGCCGTTTCTTAGAGCTTCTGCAACTTCAGGTAAATTCTTTTGCATTATTTCTCCATAAGAATTTAGTGCGTGCTGATTACCTCTGTTAACAAATTGAACATCTGTCATGTTATCTGAACCATGAACCATCATATCGTGATATTGGTCGTTTGCTGCCGGATTAATTATCCCTCCCGGATAGAAACCCATTCCTGTGTATGGAGTCCCAAAGATAGAACCATCTTCCATATACTGGCTGATTGAACCATTTGCAAATCCGCCTAATCCTGCTTGTCCCGGTAGAACACCTGTCATTCCAATTGTCATACAAACCTCCTAAAATACTTAAAACTAACCTAAACTAAATTTGTTTTTACTAACCTTACATTTATATAAAGTTTTTTTATCCTTAAGAATTGACTTTTTGATTTTGTTCACGTTACATTTCTTAACAATATTTGTAAAGGGTATAAATCACTTGTTGAGATATGATTTTGCGGCATTTATCACATCAGCTAAAGTTAGTTTAGGATTGATTTCTTTTAGGGTGGTAATGGTTGAAAAGTCAGTATATTCATCAAAAATCGTTTCAAGTTTATTTTTATCGTAGTCCAGTAAGATAGAGCCGTGTTGCAGGATATAACCGTTTTTTCTGCATTGTGCAGAGCCTATAATTTTTTTGTCTTTCCAACACAAATCTGCGCCTGTTGATACGGCCATGCAATAGTTGTTTTTTGTAATATGTCGAGGAGCTCCTCCAATTGAAAGTTCTATATTTAGGTATTTAAAAATTTGTATCCATATATTTGAAATAAATTTATAGGATTCAGATACATTATCTCCGTTCGGGATAATTGATATCGGTGATATATAGCTGTATGTTAGTTCTTTGTCGTGGAGCAAAGCCCTGCCACCTGTTAATCTTCTGACGCAATCTATATTATAGTGTTTTAAAATTTCTTGATTTATGAAGGTATTATCTTGGTTTCTGCCTAGTGATACGCAGGCAGGTTTCCAACCGTATAATCGAAATACAGGTTCAGTGTAGTTGTTTTGAATAGCAGCATCAAGCAAATCTGAATCGATTTGCATGTTATCTTTACCTGTTTGTATTTTATAATCAATAAATTGCATAGTTTAATTTTACTATAAATTATAGTTTATCGAGGAATTTTATAGTGAGGGTAGAAAACTTATTCATTATTCTTCATAATTCGCTTGATTATTGTAATAATTCGTGATTAAATGGTTCTGGAATAGTCCTCTCCTCTTGGGATTATTTAGCCGGAAGTAAAGCGGCGTGCTTCCGCAAATACACTAGTAAAAAGAAAAGAAGGAAATTTGAAATGTTAAAAATCAGACTTAAAAGATTGGGTATGAAGAAAACCCCTACATACAGAATTATTGTTATTAATTCAACTACAAAACGTGAAGGCAGACCTATTGAAGAATTAGGACATTATAATCCAAAGACTAAGGTTATGCAATTTGATAAAGCAAAAGCAGAAGAATGGATTTCTAAGGGTGCTCAGCCTACAGAAACAGTTGCATATTTGTTAAAGAATTGTAATCCTGACGGAACATTAAATTATAAGAAAAAAGATGGTGTTAAGCTTTCTAAGAAAGCTCAAGCAAAGGCAGCAGCAGAAGCTGAGGCTAAGGCTCAAGCTGAAGCAGAAGCAAAAGCGGCAGCAGAGGCTGCAGCTCAAGAGGCTGCTCAAGCAGCAGAAGCACCTGCTGAAGCTCCGGCAGAAGAAACACCTGCTGAAGCGTAGTTTTAAATATAAAATATTGAAAAAAAGTGTACTTTCTCAGGTACACTTTTTTTGTTTTTAATAACTCAATAAATAATAATGTGTAGTAAATTCGTGATAGAATGTTTATATGCAAAAAAACTATGAAAAATTGATGCGTAAATGCATAACATTAGCTAAAAAAGGGCGAGGTAAAACTTCTCCAAATCCAATGGTCGGATGTGTTGTATTAGACAAAAACGGTAATCTTATTTCTGTCGGGTATCATCACAAATATGGTAAAAACCACGCTGAAAGAGATGCTCTTTTAAAACTAAAAAATGGGGAAGAAAAAGACGGAGTGCTTATAGTAAATCTTGAACCTTGTTCTCACTATGGAAAAACTCCTCCTTGTGCTGATTTAATAATTGAAAGAGGAATTAAAAAAGTTGTAATCGGGTGTGTTGATAATAATCCAAAAGTTAATGGCGGAGGGATAAAAAAACTAAAATCAGCAGGTGTTAAAGTTATAACGGGTGTGCTGGAAAGAGAGTGCCGAGAGCTAAATGAGATATTTTTTACTAATGTTGAACAGAATAGGACGTTTGTTGCGTTAAAAACTGCAACAACAACAGATGGTAAAATTTCTACTTATAGTGCTGATTCAAAATGGATAACTTCTGAAAAATCAAGAAATTACGGCAGAAAATTGCGAACATATTATGATGCAATTTTAACAAGTTCAAATACGGTGCTTGCTGATAACCCAACGATGAAACATAAGATAAAAATTATTTTAGACAGACATTTCAGAACAAATTTTTCATATAATATATATAAAGATGGTCAGGTATTATTAGTTACAGAAAAAGCTCCTCAAAACATTCCTTCAAATGTCAAAATTATTAACTGTCCTGTAAAAAGTGATAAAGTCGATTTAAGACAACTGTTAAATGAACTGTATAAACTCGGGATAAATTCAATTTTCGTAGAGTGCGGTGGTCGTTTGAACGGAAGTTTTATTGAGGGAGATTTAGTCGACAAAATTTATCATTTTATTGCCCCTAAAATACTAAATGATAATAATGGCATAAGTTGTTTTTCGGGAGAAAAAAAAGAAAAAATAACAGAGTGCAAACAGTATGCGATTCAGTCTGTGAAAAAACTCGGGTGTGATGTTTTGATAACATATTCTAACAGCAAGTAAGAGGCAAATTTTTGCAACAATTTTAATAACTTTCCATTTTCCATTTTCCATTTTTTAATCGCCCCTCACCCAAATTTCTAATATTTTATAAATAAAACATAAGAAATTTGACCTCTCCCACTGAGAGGTTATTTATAAGGCTAT